>CAYZUF010000026.1:0-5854 GCA_964481645.1 uncultured Thermotogae bacterium | reverse complement strand
TAACGAGTTTATTGCCCATCGGCAAGGAGGTAACGAGATGGATTTCGAAATACGAGGAGATAACTTACAGGTTCTGGAGCTAAGCTTAGATGGCGGAGATTCCGTATATACGGAAAGCGGTGGAATGGCCTGGATGTCGGAAAAGGTTCAGATGGATACTGATTCCCACGGAGGCTTAATGAAAGGCATTGGGCGAATGTTTTCCGATGAATCCCTGTTTATGACCACTTATTCAGCGAATAACGGCGGGGAATCTATTTCTTTCACTCCGAGATTCCCGGGTAAAATCGTTCATCACGACCTGGATACCGGAGAGAGCATCATTGCTCAGCGGGACGCTTTCATGTGTGCCGTTCCGTCCGTAGATCTGGAGATGCATTTCCGGAAGAAGTTGGGTGCCGGTCTGTTCGGGGGAGAGGGCTTTATCATGCAGAAGCTAACCGGACCGGGCCATGTTTTTTTTGAGCTTGCCGGGGAAATTGTCACGTACGACCTGGAAGGCGGTCAGACCATAAAGGTAGATCCGGGACACGTCGGCCTGTTCGAATCTTCGGTGGATATGGATATTACCCGGGTTAAGGGAGTTAAGAACATGTTCTTTGGCGGGGAGGGACTCTTCCTGGCCAGCCTGACCGGCCCCGGTAAAGTCTGGCTTCAGTCCATGCCGCTGATGAATCTGGCCGCAAAAATCGGTCAATTCCTCTTCCTGGAGGAAGATTAGCGTCGGGTTTCAGTAATAATGGTAGGCATATAGCCTTACCAACCCTAGCTGAGAACCCATCAGGGGCTTCCTCGGCAAGTTTTGGTAAGGGCCCCCTGAAACGAAAGGAACAAAACAATCAGAAGACCGAAATAGAGGCCACATCCGTAAGAATCCCTATGAAAAATCATATAATCTGGCTAAGTCTCCTTCGATGAGATTTAAATAGGATTATGGCGTATTCCTTCAGGTAGCTGTTCATTTCCGTCCCGGTGATGTTCCGGGTTATTGTTATTGAAAGGTGGATTATGAATTGACGGAGACCGGACGGGGTCCGCGCTACGAGCGTCCATTATCGATGGGTGTAGATAGCATTCACCGCAATGAGAGTAGCGGGCCCCGCTCGATTTCAAGCCTCTTTAGCCCAGTCACTGTCGGCGTCATCCCTTGTATACTCTCCTGCTGCCTTATTATTCCTTTCATACACTTCCCCGAAGTTACCCTCCATTGAATTACCGGCGACATCTACACCTTCTCCAATCTCAACCGAGGTTAACCCATTGTCATAGAATGCCCCTTCTCCAACTTTTTTTACGCTTCCCGGTAGCTTTATTGAGCCCAGGCCATTTTTGTAGAAGGCGGCCTTTTCAATTATTTCCACCCCCTCCTGTATCTTCGCCGAACTCAGGTTATTTTCAGCGAAGGCACCTTCTCCGATAACTCTCATACTATCCGGTATCTTAATGGAAACCAGCTTGTTTTTCCTGAACGCATTTTTTCCAATTTCCTCTACACCGTCACCCAACTCAATCGCTGTCAGGGCGTTTTTGTAGAATGCCAGAGGCCCAATTATTTCCACACCCTCCGGTATCTTCACCGAAGTCAGGTTATTGAGTCCAAATGTTCCCTCTCCGATTTCTTTTACAACCTCTTTCTTGCCATCGGGTTTCTCCACAGAGGTCACGGGTATCTCCACAGAGGTTAGATCATTTTGATAGAATGCCGCCACCCCAATGACTTCCACGCTATCGGGTATATCAACTGATGACAAACTATTGGCATAGAAAGCCGCTTTTCCGATTTCCTTTAACCCCACCGGCAATTCAACCGAAGCCAAACTATTTTCCTGGAAAGCCCCTTCTCTGACTTCTTCTACGCCCATCGGTATCTCCACGCCGGACAGGTCATTATCGTAGAACGCCAATTCTCCAACCACCTTCAAACCTTTTCGCATATTTACCGAGTCTAGGGCGTTTTTCGCGAAGGCCCCCTTGCCAATCGCTTCAAGGCTCTCAGGTATATTTACCGAGGTTAGATCATTGATCGCGAATGCCTTCTCCCCAATCACTTCTACACTATTAGGTATTCCGACAGAAGATAGATTATTCCGTGAAAAAGCTCCCCCTCGAATCTCTTTCACACCATCCGGGATCTTTATCGAGGTGAGACTATTGGCTTGAAATGCGGCTGCTCCGATTACTTCCACGCCATCCCCTATCTCAACTGAAGTCAACTTATTTTTATGGAAGGCCTGCTTACCTATTTCCTTTACTCCACCCGGTATCTCCACCGAAGTTAAATTATTGCTGTAGAACGCCCCCAGCCCGATTTCTCTTACGCTAACCGGGATCTTTACCGAGACAAGTTTGTTTGTACTGAACGCTCCCCTTCCGATTACTTCTACTCCTTCCCCCAACTCAACCGATTCCAGGTCATTGTCGGCAAACGCCATCATCCCGAGCTCTTTCACGCTGTCCGGTATCCCGACTGAGGTCAGGTCATTGACGCTGAACGCCCACGCCTTAATTACTTCCACGCCGTGCGGAATCTCGATCGAGGTCAAACCACCCTCGGTGAAAGCCTGCATCCCAATTACCTTGACATCAGCCCCGTCTATTTGGGCAGGAATAACTACCTCTAACCCTCCGGCAGTGTCATAACCCGTTATTGCGCCTGCATCAGCATCGAATTCAAAATAATCCCGATCGGTTACTTCTTCATTCCCGGCTAAAACGGACTGTGGCGAATACATACAGATGAGAGCCAAAGCGGTTGCCAGCAGAATCGACAAAAGTTTAGTGCCAGTTTTTTCTGAATTTCCTTTAAACATAACTACCTCCCTGGTCCGTTCCTATTGCTACACTCCGAATAACTAGAATGCCTCTCGCTGCGGGGTCCAGAAAAGTCCATTGATCGGCCTCCTGGAGCCTGCTCTACCAGATGACGTTGGGGGTGCTATGGAAAAAACGGAGGCTCCAGCCTTTGCCTGATCATTCAGCGGAACGGGCCTGGATCCATCAACCCATCAGGTAATACTGGATGGGGTTTCAACGGAAACAGGCCCGACCGATGGTTAATCTAAGAAGCGTCTGGATTAAAGACGGAATCATCTATCGGCTCGTCCACCTCTATGTCATACACACGGACCGTATCTCCATTTTCCTCACCCTCGAGCAGGTATTCCTCCTTGTCTGAATTCGCCAGGCTGCGCCAGTCATCTGCATCACCGTATTGAGCTATTACTCCTTCTCTGTGCCGGTTCCATAATAGGGTAAACATCATCGACGAGCCTTTCTGCCAACTATCGGTACCCATCTCCTTATAGAGGACCGTTTTGTTTTCTTTGTCCAGTATCACAATACGGGTCTCTTCGCTCTCAAGGGGAGATACGTCCAGACGAGCGTGTTCCTCTTCAGATCCGATATCTTTGAGCCTGTACCAATATTCCGTTGGCTCTCCTTGATCGGTCCCCTCGAGTTTGTAGGCTAAGGTGGTTAAATCTTCGAACTCGGATTCATCCGCAAGGGTTAAACCTCCGTCGGCCAGAAAGAGAAGAGAAAGTACAAGCACTAAACTCCCCGCAATCAGGGCGGGCTTTTTCAGTGTAGACATCTTTTGTTATCCTCCTGTGATGTTAATTTGATCGATGCCCTCGAGAAGAGGGTTAAAATGGTAATACAAATGTTATCATAAAGCTTTTTTGGTAGAAATACAATTATGGCCTCGTTTTTCCAGGTACGGGGAAAATCGGCCAAGTCAAGGGAGGCGCCCGGTAAGACGGCGTTCTTGTCACAATCGCCAAAGCAGCAGGTTGGTCGAAAGAATCGAGCCTCAGAAGATCACGTGGGCCGACCAGCCCAGCCAGAGCAGTACTCCAAGGGGCCGGGTCAGATCCTCCAGCCTAAACCGGGGCTTGTGGATGCCCGAATAGTAAAGGTAGGTGGAAACCTTCCAGGTAGTTTCCGACTTGATTTCCCCTCCGTCGAACTCCCTTGCCGTTACTCTAAATTCGTTCCATTCAAATGTGGACATAACGGCATTCTCTATCTCATCATGAAACATCTGGCCACAAAGTAGACTAAACTCCGTCGAGCCGAATCCCGAGCCGCCCCCGTCTCCTGCTGCCTGCAGACCGAGAAAGATATCCGTCTTCCCGGTATATTCAGTACTACGGAGGGTATAATACTTTCCTTCCACTAGCGTATCTACTGAATTGATATGAAGCTCTTCGTCCGTTTCCCCTGTGGACTCTCCTGACGGAGCTACCTCGATTCGTCGGTAGGCTTTTTCTCCGTCGACCTCGGTTAAAACGATAAAACTCCAGTCTTCCTCGAGGTTGTCGTCACCCACCCTTTCGACCTTCAATGAGAGCTTGAGAGTGCACTGATTCCGATTCCTGCCGGCTAAGGCCACAGAGAAGGAAGAGCTTAACAATACCAGATTTATCGCGAGTAAGACTACTAGTTTTCTTGCACCCTTCCTTAATTCCACAGGGGCTCACTCCGTTATATCAGGTTTACCCTTTAGATACCTCGAAGACAACCGTGCCCCCTCCGGTATATTCGCAGGGATCCAGGCATTGGACGTAAGCCTCTTCCCCCTCACCTAGCCCTAGATCACCGGGCTGAACCCCCTTGCTCAACGGTATGTAGTAGGGGAGTATCGAGGTGAGCGAGTGGGTACAGAGGGTCCTTTCGGTCTTCAATTTGTATCCCTCGGCAATGGTGAACGAGTCGCGTTCTTTATAGACCGGGCAGGTTCCTTTTATCTCCTTGACCTTTACCCGAAGGTCTCTCGTCTTGCCCATATTTTCGCTAAACCTCCCGTAATTATACTAGGTTAGAATAGGCGGTGGATAAGAGCGATTGTGAAGGCAAAGTGCTTGTTTCTAAAATCGGCTTTTACTGACATGAATGCTGAAAAAGTGCACGTTAAGCAGCTAAACAATCAAGCTGCACAGCCAGTTTTTTCTCCGGCAACTCCTCCAGTTCCAGGGTATTCTCTTCTTTGACCCGGTAACTAGTCGATATCTCTTCCAGAAACTCCCCCGGGCCGGAAATATCCACCGTTAGGCCCTCTACCTGATGGTGCATCGGTATGACCACCTGTGGGTTCAACTGCTCGGTTATGGCCGCAGCTTCCGTACTGTCGATCGTGTAGTTACCTCCTACGGGGATCAACAACACGTCCACCGAGCCTATCTTTTCGAAATAATCCTCGCCGAGCCGGTGGCCCAGATCTCCCAGGTGGCAGATCCTGGTTCCCTCTACCTCGAGGATGAAGATAACGTTTTCCCCTCGCTTCCCGCCTTCTACCTTGTCGTGATAACTGTCGATTCCGGTGACTTCCACTCCTTTTTCGCTGTAACTTCCCGAATTATTAAAGATGGCGGCGTCCTCCCGGCCCACGAGGTCCTTACCCGATGCATGATCGTGGTGGCCATGGGAAATCGTCACCAGGTCGGCCACGCTACCAGGCGGTGGGGTTAGACCGATTGTCTCCCCGTTGTGGGGATCCGTAACTATCGTCGCCGAATTTTCGATCTTGAAACAGGCCTGTCCGTACCATTCGAAAGTTAGCATTATTTTCACTCCTGGTTATAGAGTTACCGGAATCCGCCGAAAAACCCTCAGCGCGAAGTGTTCCGGGCTATCAACATTAAGATTATAGAATAATGGGGGATTCTATCCAAATCGGGAATTCAAGTTAAAATCCAGTCCCCCAATCATCTTGTCCGACCCCTATGACAACATTTTGACTTGAGTCTATTTGGGCAGAATAACCTTGCTCTCTGCAGCTAACGTGTAAAAACCGATGAGTTCAGGGCGTGCCACGATGCTAAAGGGAACCAAAAGATGAAAGTTCTGACCGAGA
>CAYZUF010000025.1:0-11329 GCA_964481645.1 uncultured Thermotogae bacterium | reverse complement strand
CTGTTTAGCTCTTCGTCGGTAGTATCGCTTTCCAGTTTGGCCACAAGATCGGTGACGGAACCCGCCGGCGTCGGGACTCGCATTGCCATCCCATTTATCTTGTTCTCCATCTCCGGGATGACTTCGACTACTGCGGTAGCGGCGCCTGTGGTTGTAGGGACGATATTCTCCGCAGCCGCTCTTCCCCTGGAGGCCTTTTTCCAGGCGTAGGGGCCGTCCACGATCGACTGAGAGCTCGTATAGGAGTGGATCGTGGTGAAGAGCGCGCTCTCGATTCCGTACTCCTCCTGGAGCAACTTGACGGGAGGAGCAACGCTATTTGTCGTACAGGAAGCCCCGGCAACTATATCGTGTTCCTCCTCGTCGTACTCGTCTTCATTGATCTTCCAGACTATCTGGGGAACTTCGTCCTTGCGATCTCCTTTCGGGGGAGCGGAGACGAGTACCTTCCTCGCCCCGGCCGTCAGGTGCTTTTCAGCGTCCTCGTACTGTCTAAACACGCCAGTGGATTCGAGCGCTACGTCAACGCCCAGATCGCTCCAGGGCAACTGCGAAGGGTCGTTGACCGAAAGAATCGGGTACTCTTCCCCGTTTACTAGCAGACCCTCCTGGTTATAATCTACATCAGCATCAAATCTACCGTAGACCGAATCGTACTTCAGCAGATATGCGGCTTGCCTTGGGTCCTGCTGGATATCGTTAATGGCAACGACTTCAATATTAGGCATACTTTCCGTAATCCGGAAATAGGCTCTGCCAATTCTGCCAAATCCGTTTATCCCGACTTTTACCATGTAAATCCCTCCTGAATTTTAGGTAATTATGAGGATTGAAGTTTTCCTCGTCGCTTCACGGACAAATTTTATCCATAAGTGAACAAAATCACAATATCTACTCGCCACTTTCCTTCCCTGACCCCTAAGCGAAATCACGGTAATCACGTACCGACTATCGAATCCGGGAGGATTTGCCGACCACCTTACGCAAAAAAAACTGGTGGACACCCTGGTCGTCGGTCAACTCCGGGTGAAAGGTCGCAGCCAGGAAGTTTCCTTCCTTCATCAAGACGGGATCGTCCCCGTATCGGGCCAGCACTTTCACGGCCGGGCCCACTCGCTTCACCCGGGGAGCGCGAATGAAAACTCCCCGAAAAGCCTCGCCGGTTAGACCGTCGGTGACTTCCAGGCGGGACTCAAAACTTTCTATCTGACGACCGTAAGAGTTCCGCTCCACGGTTATATCCATCAATTCCAGGGTGGGAGGCCCGTTTGGAACCTCCCTGGCAAGGAGGATCAATCCCGCACAGGTCCCAAACACCGGTAATCCCTCCCTGGCCCTCTCCCGGACCGGGTCAAAGAGGTTCCACTTCTTCAGGAGCTTCGAAATGGCGGTGCTTTCGCCCCCGGGAATAACCAAGCCGTCGAGCCCGGAGAGCTCTCCGGGCCTTCTAACCAGATTGACCGAGGAGCCCAGGGCCTGGAGCGCACTCCGGTGTTCCCGAAAATCCCCCTGGAGAGCTAAAATCCCGATTTGCATCAACTATCGGTCAGCGGGCCTGGATGAATTCTTCTTCGTCCATATCTTCTATGTTTATTCCAACCATCGGCTCGCCCAGGTTTTCGGAAATCTCCGCCAGAGCGGCGGGATCGTCGTGATAGGTAACCGCATCCACGATTGCCTTGCCGCGGGGCTCGGGATCCTGGGATTTGAAGACCCCGGAACCGACGAAAACCCCGTCCGCGCCCAGTTGCATCATCAGGGCCGCGTCCGCGGGAGTAGCTATTCCCCCGGCAGCAAAGTTAACCACCGGAAGTCTTCCCTCTTCGGCAACCACCTTCAGGATGTCCCGGGGAGCACTCAGCTCTTTTGCATAACTCATTATTTCGGCTTCGGGGAGGCTGACCAATTTCCTTATCTCGGAATTTATCCTCCTCATGTGCCTTACGGCCTCCACAACGTTGCCCGTACCCGCTTCTCCCTTGGTCCTGATCATGGCCGCTCCTTCTCCAATCCTTCTGGCAGCTTCGGCCAGGTTCCTCGCTCCGCAGACTACGGGGACCTCAAGCTCCCACTTGTCAATGTGGTTCTCCTCGTCGGCGGGGGTCAGGACCTCGGACTCGTCCACGTAATCGACTCCCAGGGATTCCAGGATCTGCGCTTCCACGGTATGGCCGATCCGGGACTTGGCCATCACCGGAATGGAGACTTCCTCCATTATTTCCTTTACCTTGGCCGGGTCAGCCATGCGGGCTACTCCGCCGGCCTCCCTTATATCCGCGGGAACCTTTTCCAGTGCCATCACGGCTACGGCACCGGCGTCCTCTGCTATCCGAGCCTGCTCCGCGTTTACCACGTCCATGATGACTCCACCCTTTAACATTTCCGCCAGCCCGCTTTTTACCTTAAACGTCCCTTTTTCTACCATTACAACACACCTCCAGATAGTTCCCAGGCCTTCAAGTTATTATAGGTCTGTCCGGGCTCGATTAGCAAGACGGATCTGGCGTAACGAAACTCGTTAATAGCGGACGAGTCAATTACCCCGCCCTTCCGGGCGGGGCTTTCTCGGCAAGTGTTGGTACGGTTGGTTCGACTCCAGGCTAGAACGAAAACTAGATTTTAATTTACGTGCAACGGTCCTATAATTTTAAGTCATGGAAATAGAAAAGATCGAAGTCGGATCCCTGGAGACGAACTGTTACGTTCTGAGGTCCGAAAATCAATTAGGGATAGTCGATCCCGGCGGAAACGAAGAGAAAATCGTGAACGAGCTCTCGTCCCGAGCAATTGAAGTTGCCGAGGTAAAGTTCGTTCTGGCCACCCACTTCCACTGGGACCACGTGGACGCCGCCCCCACCCTGATCGACCGATTAAATACGGATTTTTACCTGGGAGAAAAGGACCTGGAATTATTCGAGAAGTCCACCGAATTCGACCTTCGTCCCGACCGACTGCTGAAGGAAGGCAATCGGGTCGAGATCGGAGGTAATTCTCTTACTGTGTGGGAAACACCGGGACACTCTCCGGGGAGTATCACCTTGACCGAGGAAGACGAGGGGAAGCTACTGGTCGGTGACCTCCTGTTTTCGACAGGTTTTGGGAGGACCGACCTACCGGGCGGCTCCAGGTCCGATCTGGAAAAATCACTGGCCCGGGTAGTAAATTCCGGCCGGAACTGGGAAGTCTTCCCCGGACACGGCCCCGTCTTTCGGGTGGAAGACAGATTAAATTCCTCCCCACTTCTGGAGAAACTGCGGGAAGAATAATGGATCGCCAAAAGATCGACGAAATCAGGAAAAAGGTAGACATCGTCGAACTAGTATCCCGGTACGTAAACCTGAAACAATCCGGCAACAGCTACAAGGGAGTCTGTCCGTTTCACGAGGACAACGATCCCTCCCTGACCGTCGATTCCACCAAGAAACTCTGGCACTGTTTCGGTTGCGGGGCCGGAGGTGACGTCTTCAACTTCCTGATGAAAATCGAGAACCTATCCTTCCCGGACGCGGTCCGGGAGCTGGCCGCCGAGACCGGAGTTAAATTACCCGATAGCGGATCGAGTTCAGGCGGCCCGGACCTGTCCGGGTTGATGAACGAGGTCAACGATTACTTCCACTCCAATCTCCTCCGCCAGGGGGTGGGAAAGAAGGGGAGAAATTATCTCAAAGGGCGGGGTTACGACGAAGAGACGATAAAGGAGTTCAGCCTGGGCTACGCCCTGGACAGCTGGAACTCCCTGACCAACAAGTTTCGGGGGGAGTACGGTCTGGAAAGCCTGGAAAAGGTAGGGCTCGTAAAACAATCCGACTCGGGAAAGTACTACGACCAATTCAGACACAGATTGATCTTTCCCATCAGATCGGTTCGAGGGAAAGTCATAGCCTTCGGAGGTCGGATCCTCGATCCCGATCAGGAGGGACCGAAGTACCTGAACTCGCCAAATTCCTCCCTGTTCCAGAAACGGGAGACCTTCTACGGGCTGGCCGCGGCGAGGCGATCCCTCGGCCGTTCGGATCAGGCCATCCTGGTCGAGGGATACACGGACGTAATTGCTCCTTCCAGCAGGGGGATAAAAAACGTGATCGCCAGCATGGGTACTTCCCTTACGGAGGAACAGGTGAGCCTCCTCTCCCGTTACGTCTCCGAAGTCATCATCGCCTACGACCGGGACGAAGCGGGACAACAAGCAACCCTCAAGGGGCTCAAGCTTCTGCGCAACAGGGGCCTGGGAGTAAAAGTGGCAAAAATCCCCGAAGGAGAGGACCCGGCCGACATTATCGAGGAAGAGGGAGCAGAAAGGTTAAAAGAACTTTTGCACGACGCACAGCCCTTTCACGCCTTCTACCTGGAGTTGCTGGAAGACGAACACGATCTATCCACCGTGGAGGGACGCGAAGAGGCACTGCGAACCAGTACGGAGTTCTTGAGCGAGATCAATAGCCCCCCGCTCAGACACGAGCTAATTGACCGGCTAAAGGACATGCTGAAAATCTCCGCCTCCGAAATAACCCAGCGGGTCAAACTAAAGGAAAGAAATATCCCTACGGAGAAGGGGTTACAGGTGGACCGCACCCAGGAAGGGCTCTCCCTGGAGGAATGGATAATTCACCTGCTGATCGAGGACAAGCTCAGTCCCGCTACTCTTGAGGAAGAGGGAATACTGGACGAACTGGACCCGAAACTGCGCCCGCTGGCCGAGAAGATAGTCGAGGGAAGGGAATCCAGGGATAACCTGGAGGAAATAATGAAAACCATGGGGGAAAAGGAAAGGAAGGAACTCTCCCGGATATCCCTGGTGGAAGTCAATTTCGAGGAAGAAAATACGCGCCAGGCCTCGGAGGAGGTCATAAAGAAATTCATAAAAGAAAAGAGACTGCCAAAATTACAGGAGGAGCGCAGACAGGCTCTACAGGAAGGGGATAAGGAGAAAGTCCAAGAGCTCCAGGAAGAAATCGCGACTCAACAGGAAAAGCTTCAGAAATACCGAGGAACCTAAGCAGTCAACCGGTCTCACCCTCGGGCCTTCGAATCCAGGGGCCCGGTCAGGATAATTCTTTCAGCGCGGACTGAACCAACTCCTCCACTTCCAGCTCTTCTCCCTGGTCCCGGTCCCGTACACGGGAGACCGCCTCTCGCGCCTCCTGAACGGCAAACCCCATCGAATCGGAGGTAAGCGCCTGGACCGCCAGGCTAACCTTCCTGTTTTCCTCTCCCCCGATTCCGGCTCCCTCGAACTCCAGGTCGGATATCTTCTCCTTCAACTCGAGAACCAGCCTCCGGGCTGTCTTTTTTCCTATACCTTTTACCGCGGTCAGGGTGCTCAGTTCCTCTTCCACGATTGCCCGCCGGAATTCGCTCTTCTCCATTGAGGAGAGAACGGTCAGGGCGGTCTTCGGCCCCAGCCGCGATACGGAGAGCATCATCCGAAACATCTCCCTTTCCCGGGGCCCGGAGAAGCCGTACAGGTTGAGGTCGTCTTCCTTTACGTCCAGGTGGAGATATATCTTGACCTGATCTCCTTCTTCGGTCAGCTCGTTCAAGACGCCCCGGGAGGGCTGGACCGTGTAACCGATCCCCCCCGTCTCCACCACAAGGTAATCCTCATCGTACTTGACCAATTTCCCCTTGATGTAATCTAACATATCTACTCCTCCCGCTGCATATCTTTTCGGGTAAATTCAACCGATCCCGAGGTGGAGGCCCGAAGCTTCTCCTGGAAGGCTTCTCCCCGGGCCACCGGAACCGAAAGGGTAAGTTCCGGTTCCTCCCCGTAGTCCCTGGCCACAACCTGGACCCGATCGAACTCGTCCAGGACCTCCGCCACTTTGCCCGTAAAGGAATAAGGAAAGGAAACCGTACATCTCTCCCTTTCCTCCCGTCTAACCAGGCTTCCCTTCTCGATAACCCGCCGGGCGGTATCCGAGTAGGCTCGGACCAGGCCGCCGGTCCCCAGCTCGGTCCCTCCAAAGTACCTGACGACGAATACCGCACAATTCCTCAAACCCTCGCCCTTGAGAACCCCCAGGATCGGCTCCCCCGCGGTTCCGGCCGGTTCTCCGTCGTTATCGTAACGTTCCACGGGCCGTCCGGACTCGATGATTACGGAAGCGGAGGCCACGTGGGTGGCTTTGGGGAACTCCCCGGATAAATCTTCCCTCCGCCGGTCGAGTCCATCCTCTCCCTCACACCGAACTCCCACTCCGATGAACCGGGACCCCTTCCTGGTGATTTTCGCCCTGGTCTCCCCGGCAAAAGTTTTAAAGCTACTCTCTTTCATTGATAAATCCCGATAGAAACGGACCTAACGATCCCCCAATTATATCCCGGACCGGGATGAGGTTAAACTTAGCTCAATTATCACGGTTGGCTCCGGAAAAAGAATTGAAGGTCCCCCGGTTTTACCAGAACAGGTCACCGAGCCAGTTCTTGCCTTTTGGAGCGTGCGATTTCCGAAAAATATTCCCCGCCCGGAGCTGGCCGGACCGGCTCCGGGGTAATTTCCCGGATGAAAATCGCTCCCAGTTTCCGTAAAAGTTATAGGTAAAGGAGAAAAAATGGATGAAAAAGAAGCCCTCAAATGGCTGAATACCCGGATGCCCGTCGGCGACGACTGCTTCATCCTGGAATGGGGCGGGAAGAAGCTCCTGGTAACCACCGACATGCTCCACCGGAGGACGGACTTTCCGGCCGGAGCAACCAGCTACACGATAGGCTGGCGGTCGGCGGCGGTAAGTCTTTCCGACCTCGCTGCCATGGGAGGAGATCCGAAAGCCCTGGTGATCGCCTACGGGGACTCGGAATTCGAGCGGGAGGGACTGGAGGAATTCCTTTCCGGAGCGGAGGCCGTCTGCACCCGCCACGGAGCCAGGATCGTCGGGGGCGACCTGGATCGCCACGACGAACTCACCGTGGTTACCACCGCACTGGGTGGGGCGGAAAACCCGGTAACCAGAGAAGGTGCCGTCCCGGGAGAGCTGGTGGCCGTCACCGGGGGTCTGGGGAGAACAGGAGCGGCGCTGGAGTTATTCGAGTCGGGGAACCTGGACCGGGCCAACGAGCTATTCCAGTTCGATCCCCGCGTTGACCTGGGCCGGAAATTGGGTCCCCTGGCCAGTACGATGATGGACATAAGCGACGGACTAGCCCGCTCCCTTCATCAGCTCGCGGAGACAAACGAGGTCGGTTTTCGGATATCTTCGGACAAAATTCCCTATCGCGCAGTTCTGGAAGAGATAGTTGGCTCCCGGGAAGAAAAGGAAGAGCTGGGTCTGTTCACCGGGGAGGACTACGAGCTCCTACTTACTTCCCCCGAGGAAAACAGGTTCGACCTGGCCAAGGCCGGGGCAGCAATCATTGGAAAGGTAACTGAAGAGGGGGTCGAAATCGTCCGCGGCCGGGAAGTAACGCCGCTACCCGACGAAGGATATGTCCACTGAAGATCGCCCTCCCCTCGGTAAATTCGGAAAGAAGAGCCTGGAAAACTACGTCTTCCCGTACCTCGATAATTCGAACGGGAAGATAACGGCCCCCGAATTTGGCTCCGATTTCAACGCCGTGGGGCTGGGTGACGAAAAAGTCCTGGTCGTATCCACGGATCCGCTGGCAATTAGCCCCGAACTCGGCTGGGAGCGCTCCGGGAGACTTGCCCTTCAGGTAATTACAACGGACGTAGCTGTAAGTGGAATAGCCCCCGATTATCTCGTCTCCAACTGGAACCTTCCTCCGGCCACGAGGGACGAGATCTTCGAAAAAATCTGGCGCGGATTCACGAAGGAGGCAACCCGGGTCGGAATTCGGGTGGTCGGAGGACACACGGGCAGGTACCAGGGATCGAGTTTTCCCGTAGTGGGGGCGGGTACCGCATTCGGAGTCGGAGAAAAAGAGGACCTGGTCTCCGGGGAGCTGACCCCCGGCGATAAGATATACCTCCTGAACGAGGTCGGGGTGGAAGCGGCCGCGATATTTGCCTCGTATTACCCCGAAAGTTTATCCGGGGAGATTACCTCAGACCACCTATCCGAGGTGAAGCGGAGGTTCGACGGTCTCCAGCCGACGCGAAAACTAAGTTTCCTTTCGAGTTGCCCGGGAGTAAAAACCCTCCACGACGTGGCCGAAAGAGGGCTACTCGGTGGTTTGCAGGAAACCCTGGCCGGTCGGGACTGCGGGGCGAGAATAGGCCGGGACCGAATTGAGATCCACCCGGCGGTCTCCCGAATCTGCAGTTACGTAGATCTCGACCCGCTCCAGGTTACCAGCATCGGTTCCGGAATAGCGGTGGTTTCTCCGGAACTGGAAGCGGAATTCCTCGAAGCGGTGAATGATCGGGGATTTCCGGTTCAAGCCGTCGGAGAGATCAAGGAGGGCGAGGACCTAATACTGACATCCCCGCAGGGGGAGGAAATTCTCTCCGATCCCGTCCACGACGAGTTTTGGGAGCGGCTTTCGGAATTTCCTTAAGGAAGGAAACCGAGGCCTAATCCGGAGCCTTGCGAGAGTTGAAACCCCGAACTGATTAATTTACCCTTAGTTTGCAAAAGGGGAGCTCGACTGTCGGGCTGAGAGGAGGTAAAATCCTCGACCCTTGGAACCTGAACCGGATAATTCCGGCGGAGGAATTCTTCACTCTCAGCTTCTTCGCGCAGTCTCACTCCCCTCCGATTCGGTCGACAATTTAACCCAGAGGAGGAGGGTGAGTATGTTTTCCTATCAATGCGGATCAGATACCCGTATTTCGTTTTTTGGTTTATCGGTCCTTCTAACCGTCCTATTTTTGCTGGTCTCCTTTTCCGTTCCGGAAATTTGGGCTCAACAGGACGACTCTCAGCTCGTAGTCTATACCTACGATTCTTTCATCTCGTACGACCTGGGACCGGCCCTGGAGAAGGAATTCGAGGAGAGATACGATGTCGATGTGCAGTTCGTGGCCACCGGCGACTCCCGGCAGATGCTCTCCCGGCTCAAACGGGAACTTCGGGCCGGGGAGACCCGAGCTGACGTATTCGTGGGGATCGAGAGGAGTGACGCCCCGCTGGCCACGGGAGAAGATATATTCTCCCCGTTGAGCAGGGAGGAGATTCCGGCCCTTTCATCCGTCCGGGAGCGGCTCATTTTTGACCCCCAGCTGCGTCTGGTCCCCTACGAGTACGGCTACATCACCCTGGTCTACAACGAGGAGAAGATGGAGACCTCGGAAGTGCCCACCACCTTCGAGGAGCTAACCGAACCCCGTTATCGAAAGAGCCTGATCCTGGAGGATCCCCGCACCTCTTCCCCCGGATATTCCTTTCTCCTGTGGACCATAGAAGAATACGGGGAGGACTACCTGGATTACTGGAAACGCCTTCTCCCTAACGTACTGACCATAGCGGGGGGGTGGAGCGAGGCCTTCAAAGTCTTTGAAAACGGGGAGGCGCCCATGATGGTCAGCTTCTCCACGGATACGGCCTACAGCGTAATCACCAAAGGTAAAGCGCGGCAAAAGGTATTGCTTCTTAATATGGAAGGCTACTCCAACATATACGCGGCGGGTCTCGTGGAGAGCTCGGAGCAAAAAGACTGGGGGAAGAAGTTTCTGAACCTGCTCCTCTCACCAACCATCCAGGAGAAGATTCCAACCACCGAGTGGATGTTTCCGGCCAACCGGAACGCCCGGCTACCGGTGGAGTTCTACCAGTACGCAGTCAGACCGCCGGTCCCGGCCGAGGTGGACCTGGCCAAAATCGAGCGTAACTCGGAGCGATGGCTGCGGGAGTGGAGCAAAGCAATTAGATAGCAAGCCAAACGAAAACCACGGGGAGCGGGATTTCGAGGCCTGGAAGGGGAGGGAGTGGAGCCGATGAAAAAGATAGCTTTTTTGCTCCTCCCTCTCTCCTTGCTCCTTTTCTTTTTTTACCTGCCTCTGGCCAACCTTCTGGGAGAGGGATTATGGGGGGAAGGGGGGTTTAATCCCGGTCCTCTCCTCGAGCTACTGACCGACCCCTATTACTGGGACGTCATCCAGTTTACGGTCAAACAGGCCCTCTACAGTACGGCTTTGAGCGTGGCGATCGGATTACCTGGGGCCTGGATCCTGACCCGCTACCAGTTCAAGGGAAGGAACCTGCTCCGGTCGCTGACCGCGGTACCCTTTGTCCTACCCGCCATTACGGTGGTCTCGGGTTTTCTGACCTTCTTCGGCAACAACGGCTTTCTAAATCGTAGTTTGATGGGAATCTTCGCCCTGGAGAAGCCCCCGTTGAGAATCCTCTACTCCCTTCGGGGAATCGTCCTGGCCCATGCCTTCTACAACGCCCCGATCGTGGTCCGGATGGTGGAGGCCAGGTGGACGGATATCGACCCCTCATACGAAGAAAGTGCCTCGATCTCCGGTGCCGGGGAATGGACCAAATTTCGAAAGATCCTGTTTCCACTCCTGGCCCCGGCGGTCGCCTCCAGCTCCGCTCTCGTTTTCATCTTTTGTTTTCTCAGCTTTCCCATAGTCCTTTCCCTGGGTGGGGCCCGGTTTTCCACCCTGGAGGTCGAAATCTATACCCTGGTCCAGACTCTGGGAGAGTACAGGCTGGGGACCGCGCTGGCTCTGGTGGAGATATTTCTCTCCCTCACCTTTACTTACTCCTATCTTCGGCTGGAAAATTTCTTTTCCGTGGAGACCCTTTCCCTGAGAGCTCGGAGAAGGGAGAGGCTATTTGGTGGTCGGGTGGACCTGGCAAAGGTGTTTACGCTGGCTTTTGCCCTTCTGGCGGCCGTCCTCTTCCTGGGACCGCTGCTGGGAGTAGTTTATCACTCTTTCACCGCCGGTGGTTCCTTCACCCTGACCTGGTTCAGGCGGCTCTTTTCGTCCGGATACCAGCCGCTCATCGGAGCTACCTCGCTGGGTCCGGTGTATAACAGCTTATACTTTGCCCTGGGAGCTTCCCTGCTCAGTGCCCTGATCGGCCTTCCACTGGCCTATATACTGGCCCGGGTCAGGTTCAAGGGCAGGGTGATATTCGACACGCTGGCCATGGCGCCTCTGGGCGTCTCTTCGGTGGCCCTGGGTTTCGCGTTTCTGGAGGGATTCGTCTACGGCCCCCTTTCCGTTCTCCCCCGACCAATAGCCATAATAGCGGTCCATGCTGTGCTTGCCTATCCTTTCTTTATCCGGGCCGCCGTTCCCGCTCTCTCCCGCCTGAAACGAGAACTTATCGAGTCCGCCCGGCTGGCGGGAGCCAACAGGTGGAATATCCTGTGGAGAATAGAGCTGCCGCTTATCCGGAGGTCCCTGCTGGCCGGTCTGGCCTTCGCCTTCGCCATCTCCCTGGGAGAGATGAGCGCGACCATCATGCTTGTT
>CAYZUF010000024.1:0-12553 GCA_964481645.1 uncultured Thermotogae bacterium | reverse complement strand
ATGGCCGTGGAAAGCAACGGGGGTGGAGTAGGGATCGGGAAGTGTTTCAACGGCGGCTTCGGCCTGGTTCTCGACGGTAGCAAAAAGGTAGATGATATCATTAAGTCAGCCATCGACTGGGACGTCCACGGGGGAGTTGCCCGGAGAGCTTGGGCCAGGAACGAGCATGCCGTAGAGACTATGATCGAGTGGAACAAGAGAAAAGGTGCACTCGGTCACGCTACGATACCTTACCACGCAAGCGAAGAGTTGGTAGCGGAAGCCGTTGAAGAAAAGGTGGGGTGATTGCCCCCAGATGGCGCTCCCTGCCAAATTAGCGGAGAGCAACTTCTTGGGTTTTCCTGGAATACAAGCACGCAAGGGAGCAGCGGGGCCGCTGGGTGGGATAAGGCGGTGGGAACGGTCAGAAATTGGGTACCTCTTTCTCCCATATCGTTTTTCCCCGCTTTATTACCCTTTCCACCGAGCTCACTCCCAGGTGATATGCCAGATGTCTGTAGTCCGGTGCGTCGAGGATTACCAGGTCCGCCTGCTTGCCGGGCTGGATGGACCCCACCTGATCCGCCCTGTCTACGGCGGCTGCAGCGTTCAAGGTCAATGCGGTTATCGTCTCTTCGATCGTCAGTCCCAGATAAAGGGTGGCCAGGGAGAACAACAGGGGGATGGATTCTGAATAACAGCTGCCCGGGTTCAGGTCGGTGCCCAGGCCAACTGAGAGGCCCCGATCGATCATCTCCCTTCCGCGGGCGTAATCCTCCTTCAGGCTAAAGGAGGTGATGGGCAGAAGGACTGCGATTACCCCTTTCCGCTTCATCCGATCCAGTCCTTCCTCGGAGGCCTTGAGCAGGTGATCCGCGGATATTGCACCCACCTCGGCGGCCAGTTCTGCCCCTCTGGTAGCGGCTATCTCGTCGGCGTGAATTTTCGGGGTAAGGCCCAGTTCTTTCCCCCGGTGAAGGACCTTCCGGGATTCCTCTACGCTGAATGCACCCCGGTCGCAGAAGACGTCGCAGAACTCCGCCCCTTCCTGGGCCGCCGGCGGGGCCACCTCTTCGAGGAGGAAGTCCAGGTATTCCCCCCTTCGGCTCGCGTACTCTTCCGGGATTGAATGGGCTCCGAGGAAGGTGGGGTGGACATCCAAGGAGGTCTCTTCGTTCAGGTCGGTCATCACCTTCAATTGTTTGAGTTCGGTCTCTTTGTCGAGCCCGTAGCCCGTCTTCCCCTCCACGGAGGTGACCCCGAACCGGACCATCGATCCTAGCCTTTTCCTGGCCTCTTGTTTTAACTCGCCGAAGCTCGTTTCGCGGGTGGAGTGGACTGAGCTGACTATCCCCCCACCCTCCCCGGCGATCTCTTCGTAGCTTTTTCCCCGGAGCCTCATCCGAAACTCTTCCGGTCTGTAGCCGGAGAAGACGAAATGGGTGTGAGGATCGACGAAGCCGGGTAAAACGGGCCTGCCTCCCGCGTCGACTACCCGCGAATCGTCCAGGTCGAGCTCCGAGAACTCCTCCGGCCTCCCGAGGTCCCGGATCTCCCCGTCCTCAATTAGTACCGCCCGGTCTGAAGTTACGGATAGCTGAGCCATTTCTGGACCCGGTTTAGACTCGGCTCCGAGCGGGGTGACCAGCTGGCCGATGTTGGTAATTAGCTTCCGGCTCATTACAAGTCTTCCAGCAATCTGTTTTCAATTATCTGCTCGGAAGAGAAGTCCTCCAGCCTTAAGTAGTGCTGCGCCACGTCCAGGAGGGCATCCAAGGGAACCAGCCCCACGATTTCGCTTTCCGAAATCTCTACGCCGTACCGTTCCGCTTCCATCCGGATGAGTTCGAAAGCCTGCTGAAGAGAGGTCCTGGTGTAGTCCGTCATGTTCATCGAAACCTGAACGGATTCTTTCCCTTCCAGCTCGACCCCCATTGCCATGCAGTAGCGCAAACCGCCGCTGGAGTGACGTACCTTCCGCGCGATGGCCTTAGCCACCGAGATGTCGCCCGTCTTGAGGTTTACGTTGAATGCGACCAGCGGTTTACGAGCTCCGACAGCGGTGACCCCGGCAGTGGGATGAACCTTCTCCGGTCCAAAGTCCGGCTTCCAGTTTGGCTT
Source organism: uncultured Thermotogae bacterium (assembly GCA_964481645.1). Lineage (GTDB taxonomy): Bacteria > Bipolaricaulota > Bipolaricaulia > M55B111 > M55B111 > JAGXLP01. The sequence continues at coordinate 10,453 of CAYZUF010000024.1, read as the reverse complement.
GCCGATCTTTTCGGGAAAGCCTTCGAATTCTCCTCTACGAATTTCGGCCAGGTTCTTTCGTTCCGGTCTGGTAGCTGCCTCTTCGTAAAGGTAGACCGGAAGATCAAACCGGTCTGCTGCCTCTTCGGCCAACTTCTTTGCCAACTCAACCGCCTCCGTCATGCTTACGCTCCGGACCGGGGTGAATGGAACCACGTCCACGGCCCCCATCCTGGGGTGCTCTCCCCGGTGATCATTCATGTCGATCAGATCGACCGCGACCCCGATCGACTCCAGGGTGGATTCGAACAGACCGTCCGGGCTACCCACGTTGGTCACTACCAACCGGTTGTGGTCGGGGTCGGCGGAATAATCCAGCAGTTTTACGTCTTCTCCTTCTTCAAAGGGTCGAACTATCTTTTCTATTACCTCTCCGTCGGAGCCGACGCTGTAGTTCGGTACCGATTCCAAAATTTGAGTCATGAATTCCCTCCCCGGTTCGAACTTTCTATCCTCAGCTCTCGGATCAGATCCGAGTCCCGGTCCAGGGGCTCTACCCGGTAGGTCCGGGTCTCGCCGCCTTGTTTCACTATCGCAGCCAGTCTTTCCTGATTCCGACCCTGACTGTAACGACCGGTGAGCCTGGAGGCAAGTATCACCTCTTCCTCCGTGGCCCCTTCGGATATCAGGGTCAAGGGGCCGGGGAAGTTGGCGACCCGAATGCTCCAGTAATGCGGTAAGAATTTTTTCAGCTTCTCGTTTTCCTCCTCGTCTCTGCCGATTATCGCTTTTGCTCCTTCCGGCAGGCGGAAATGCCGGCCAAACTTTAGCACTTTAAGCTGCCTCATCCGGGTTTCTTCCTTCCCCCTGTGGCCGAAAACTTCCTGAATTCGGTGCCCGAATTCTTCCTCGGTGAGCAGGCAACCTCCGGCGGGCTGGGTATAGTGTTCGAGCCCCCATTGGTCAGCCAGTTCAAGTTGCCGTTCACGGGATCTACCCTGTATGTCCAGCAGCTCATCCCGATCGACCCAGCCCTCTTTTTCCGGCAGGGTGGGAGGGAGCAATTTAGCGGAGAGCGGCCGCAACAACCTATCTCCCAGACTACTCTCCTTTCTTACCAATTCCAGGGTCTCCCTCCGCTGGGACATCGGGCGCTGGCCCACTACTTCTCCCGTGACTGCGAAATCAGCCGAGATCCTTTCCATGTACTCCTTTGCCTCCTTGAGGACCAGAATTCTACAATCCAGACAGGGATTCATCGCCGAGCCGTAACCGTGCTCAGGGGATTTGATGATTTTCAGATAGTCATCCTCTTTGAGACTCAGGTGTCTTATCTCCACCCCCAGGTCCTCCCGGATCCGCTCGAATATCTCCTCGCTTCCTTCCTCGTTAAATCCCGTGTTGACAGTTGCCCCGATTACCTCCACTCCCTCCCCTCCGACTATTTTGGCCGCCAGCTGGCTGTCCAGGCCGCCGGAGATGAGCGCCAGCGCTTTTCTGTGACCTGCTGGTTCTGCCATGGTCAAATCATCCTCGTAACAGAATTGGTCGTCCTCAGGGTGTTTCTTTCCTATAATTAAACCAAGTAGAAGGAGGAATTTCTACTTCCCCGACCAATTCCCCGGGAGGGCTTATCGACTGCTGGCATTAACTCCCGGTTCGCTTTATGATTATTGTCCATATGGATTTCCTCTTGGTTCTCCGCGCCCTTTGATAATACTAGAAATTTTGAGGCTGGTAAAATGTACGTTGACAGGATATTCTGCGACAGATGTCATTACTCGGTTTCCGCCGGGGAGCCGGTTACGGTTTGCCCGGAATGCTGGTCCCCACTGACCATTGCTTACCACTTTGATAGAATCAAAGACGAATTTAGCAAGAAGTCTCTCCTCGGCCGGAAGAGGAATATCTTTCGATACCGGGAGTTGCTTCCCGTAGCGGATCGCCCCTTGAGCTTGGGAGAGGGATGGACCCCCGTCGTTAAATCCACTTCCCTGTTGGGAAATTCGGACTTCTCCCCTTACTTCAAGCTGGAATACGTAAACCCAACCGGTTCCTTTAAGGACCGGGGTACGGCCGTTACGGTCTCCCGAGCCAGGGAGTGGGAGGTGGAAAAGGTGGCTGACGACTCGTCCGGTAACGCCGGTGCCTCCCTGGCGGCCTATGCGGCTAAAGCCGAGATCGACTGTGAAATTTACGTACCACGAAGCACTTCCGGGGAGAAGATCGAACAGATAAAGAGTTACGGGGCGGACTTGCACACGGTGCCCGGTCCGCGGGAAAATACGGCCCAAAAGATCAAAGAGGATACGGAAGACGGGGATATTCACTACGCCTCTCACAATTTGAGTCCGTACTTTCCGGAGGGCATGAAGACCGTATCCTACGAGATAAGTGAGCAGTTTGATTGGGATCCCCCGGAACACCTGGTGCTTCCTGTCGGCGGGGGAGCCCTGATGGTCGGGATATATCGCGGATTTCGGGATCTGGTTAAATTAAACTGGATCGACGAGGTTCCCCGGCTTCACGCCGTTCAGACGGAGTCATGTAACCCCGTGGTGGAGGCCTTCAGGGATTCCCGGAAAGTGACCAAACCGGTGGAGGTCCGACCCACGGTGGCGGAGGGAATGCACGTTGCAAACCCCGATCGTGGAAGGGAGATACTGGAAGCAATTTACGAAAGCGGGGGAAGGGCGCTGGAGGTCACGGAATCCGAGGTTAAGGAATACCACCACAAACTGGCCCGCGAGGAGGGAGTATTTGCTGAACCGACTTCCGCGGTCCCCGTGGCCGGAGTTAAACGGTTGAATGAGGAAGTAGATATTAAACCCGGAGAAAGGATCCTGGTTCCAATTACGGGGTTCGGACTAAAAGACGTCCGGGCGTCTTAGTCTCCTTGATTTGCCTCTTCCCCGTCATTAAGGACTAGGTTTGAGCAGGTAGGATTTGAGAACCGTCTTTAGAAGGGAGGGATGGAATGGTAAATTTACTCACTCCGATTTCTATCGGGAGCGCCGGACTCAGAAACAGGATAGTCCTACCGCCAATGCAGACCGGTCTAGCGGGTGAGGGTGGTGAAGTTACCGACGAGCTGGTCGATCACTATCGTAACTACTCTTCCCATGTGGGACTGGTGATAGTTGAGCACAGCTACGTGGTCCCTGGTGGGAAGTACAGCTCGGGCCAGCTGGGTATCCATGATGATGGGTTGACGCCGGGTCTGGCGGAGCTGGCCGGAGCCATAGCGGAACTGGGGGCCACCTCATTGATTCAGCTGAATCACGCGGGCCTGAAGGCCGGGGAGACCGAGCTGAACTTGCTGGATTACGACTACCAGGGAAGTCTGACGAAGTACTCCCGGGAAAAATTCGACGAAATTCTGGAAGGCTTTGTGGAGGCCGGTCGCAGGGCGCTGGAAGCCGGATTTGATGGGGTTGAAGTTCACGGAGCTCACGGCTTTCTCCTCAGTCAATTTCTGTCCCCGATTACCAACGATAGGGAGGACGAATACGGAGGCACTTTTCGAAATCGGTCCAGGTTTCCGCTGAAGGTTGTCGAGGGCTTGAAGCGGCGGATCGGGGATGGTCTCCTTGCTTTTCGACTAGGTGCCACGGACCTGGACAATCGGGGAGTAACTATTGAGGACTCAAAGCGGCTGGCAAAAGAGCTTGAGACGAAAGGAGTCGATTTGATAGACGTTTCAGGGGGATTGTGTGGAAGTGATCCGGAAGAACTTGCCGGCGAGGAAGGGTATTTTGTGAAATACGCTCGCCAGGTGAAGGAAGCGGCCGACCTGCCTGTAATCGGGGTTGGGGGAATAGAAGACCCCGCGTACGCCAATAAGATAATAAAATCCGGCCAAGTAGATCTGGTGGCTGTGGGCAGGGCGCAGTTGAGCGATCCCGACTGGGCAGAGAAGGCGGTTGCTCGGATAAGAGGGGATCGAGGTTAACGACTTGACTGGCTGGTGAAGTTTAGGGATCTCGGGAGGTAAGAAAGCGATGAATGGTTATTTTGGTCGATATCTTGACGTTTCTTTAACGGATGGCCGGCTGGACGACTACACTATTCCCACCGAATGGTACGAGAGATTCCTCGGAGGGAGGGGAATTGGAGCCCGGATTCTGCTGGAAGAACTGGAACCGGGGGTCGACCCGCTCGGACCGGAGAATATAATCGTTTTCGCAACTGGTCCCTTCCAGGGTTTAAACATCCCGGGAGCCGGGAGACACGTGGTAATGGCCAAGTCACCAAAAACGAACTCGGTAAGCGGTTCCTACGTGGGAGGTTTCTTTGGGCAGGAACTTGCCGGCACCGGCTACGACGGAGTAATTATCCGCGGAGCGGCGACGGGCCCGAAGTACCTGGTCCTGAAGGACGGGGACGCGGAACTCAAGGAAGCAGAGGATCTCTGGGGTTTGAGCACCGCCTCCTTTGAGGACGAACTTAACCGGATCGAGGGAGAGGTAAGAGTAGCCTCGATCGGTAAAGCGGGGGAAAATTTGGTTAACTTTTCTTGCATCATTCATGACAAAAACAGAGCTGCCGGAAGGCCAGGATTTGGTGCTGTCCTGGGAAGCAAGAAGCTGAAAGGAATCGCAGTTGCCGGTAATCAGGAGAAGGAGGTTGCTGATTCCCGTGAGTTGAGATCATTAAAAGGCGGCTTCGCCAGAGAACTGAGAGAAACCAAAGCTGACTCTCTGGGTAAGTACGGAACTGCAAGGGGGGTGACCGGCCTCAACGAGGGAGGAATACTGCCCACCAAGAACTTTCAGATCGGCCAGTTTACGGAAGCGGAAGAGATCAGCGGCGAGAAGATGGCCGACGCGATCTTAAAAGAGAGGGATACCTGTAGCGCTTGCCCCATCAGGTGTAAGAGGGTCGTCGAGACAGAATTTAACGGCGAGCGGGTCAAGCCGGAGTACGGCGGACCGGAGTACGAGACGGTGGCCGCTTTCGGGTCATTGTGCTTGAACTCCGACCTGGATGCTATCGCCCTGGCCAACCAGAAGTGCAACCAATATGGCCTGGATACGATCTCCGCAGGCAATACGATCGCGTTTGCCATGGAGGCCAGCGAAAAAGGCCTCCTGGAAGAGGACCTAAACTGGGGCGATCCGGAAGTAATAGTTGAGCTGGTGGATAAAATCGCTTCTCGTGACGGGCTGGGGAAGGAGCTGGCCCGAGGAGTTGCCACCCTTGAGGAGGAGCTGGATGCCGACTTCGGAGTGGAGATCAAAGGTCAGGAGGTTCCCATGCACGAGCCGCGGGGGAAGAAGGGGGTGGGCCTCAGCTACGCCACTACCCCCAGAGGGGCGAATCACATGGAAGGTGCTCATGACACTATGTGGGAGGAGAAACCTCTGGCCCCCGAACTGGGCATCGAGGAACCGATGGATCGGTTTAGCTACGAGGGAAAGGCGGAGGTTACCAAGGTATTTGAAGACCTCCGGTCCTTCAATAATTCTCTCGTTATGTGTGCCTTTACTACCGATATGGTTGGAGAGCATTACGCCTTCGGGACGGTCAGAAAGCTTCTCCGCATGGTGGTAGGAGAGAACTACACTCCCGAGGAAATGCTGGAGACGGGAGAGCGAAATTACCTCTTACTCAGGCTCCTGGCCGTCCAGGAAGGGTACTCGAGAGCTGAGGATAATCTCCCCGGGAGATTGAGGGAGCCCCTTGCCGCAGGAACCACCGAGGGTGAAGATTTCCCGCGGGAAAAGCTGGAGGGACTATTACGGGAATACTACCGGGCAAGGGGGTACGACGAAGACGGTATACCGACCGAGGTAAGGCTGGCCGCGCTTGAGATGGAGGACCTAGCCGTGGATTTCGGCTAGTCGGAATCCACGGGACTATTGTCTCCTCGAAGTCCGGTACCGGGGGGTCCTTTTTCGGAACTCTTCTTTCGCATTGGAGAGGTCACGGGGTTTTCCCCGGACGGTTGGGCTAATTTGATATGGACACAAGCTTGAGATAAAATAATTGCAGTAATATTTTCAAAGGAGGTGAGGTATGTTAGCTAATACAGGAAAAAAGAAACTGACTTTGTCGATTGTGTTAATTCTTTTCCTATTGATCTTCTCCACGATAGCCTCGGGGGTGGAGAGAGAAGAATGTTGCCTCTATATGGAAAAACCCGATTGTCCGAGCCGTTACACCTCTTTCAATCCTTCCCAGGATACCTACTCTCCGGGAGAAACGGTTGAGATAGTACTCTCCGGCCTCAATGACCACTACAAGATGGAACGAATAGAGATAGAAGAGGTCGGGGCGAGCAGAGAAGTGGTGTATACTGAGGAGTTGAACCAGGACGTTTCCAAGGACGCTTCACAGTGGAAGTGGAGCTGGGACCAAATAGGAAATTCCGGGAAACGCGTGGGCACCGACCACTATTTTGCTCTCCTGGAAACTCAGTGTTGCGGGATATATCGGACGGACTTCAGGATACAGAGGCAGGTACGGGTTCGTCCCGTCTGTGGCTGTAGTTGCTGTGGCGGGTTGTTTTCCGGTATGGATCTGGACACCGGTTCTCGCCGCTATAAGAGTGGGGAGGACGTCAGCTTCGTCTTCTCGAACTGCGGAGACTGCAGTATAGTATTTGAGTCCCTTTCCATAAAACGAATTTCCTCCACCTGCTGCGGGAGTTCCGAGGTTGTTTTCAGCCGGGAATTTCAGGATGGATTTGAGCCCGGACAGGATTGGAGCTGGAGCTGGGATCAGCGGGGCAACCAGGACGACCTTGTGGAGCCCGGGCGCTATGCCATGACGATTGAGACCAAGTGTTGTAGCGCACTCAGGACCGTTTTCACGGTTTACGAAACCAGGGACTGTCAGTGTCGATCTTGTAATACCTGTGGCTTCGGTCTATTGTCTCTCTTTAGTTGCGGCTCAAACGATTGCTGTAATTGATATTGCTGCTTAAGCTTCCGGCACAGGGCGGTTATTCCGTACCTGGCCGGAAGCGTTTTTTCTTTTCTTCTCCTTTCTTTCCTTTATAGCGGTTATTGTCAGGCTATAGTTCCTTGAGGTGATTTGATGAAGATTTTCGTCGATACCGCGGAGCTGGACGAAATTAAAGAAGCTAACTCCTGGGGAATCCTCGACGGGGTAACCACCAACCCTTCTCTGATAAAGCAGGCTGTAGAGAGCAGAAAGAACGTGAATATGGAGGGCTACATTCGGGAAATCTGTAGCACGGTGGACGGCCCGATCAGCCTGGAGGTCATTGGCCTAACCGCCGGAGAGATGGTCCGCCAGGCCGAGTTGCTCTACGAGCAATTCAACTCTGTCAACGGGAACGTGGTGGTGAAAATCCCGATAAATACGAATTCGGATGGAAGTTCCGGGGACGATTACGAAGGCCTCAAAGCGCTAAAAGAGCTTTCGGAGAAGGGGATACCGACCAACACCACGCTAATAATGAAGCCGGAACAGGCGTTGCTTGCCGCCAAGGCCGGTACCGACTACGTCAGTCCCTTTGCCGGGCGGATCGACGACTTTATCAGGACCCACGTGGGGTTGACCCGGGGCCGGGATTATCCCAAGGGGAAATATCACGACTCCGGCTGGTTAAAACACGCATCCTACCTCAACCTTAAACCGCGTTACGAGGAGCTAGAGGGAGAGGAGCTATCAGAGATTTATTCCGACGACCAGGTGAGGGGGGTCAAGGATAGGGTGACCGACCACGGGATCGACAGCGGCGCTGCCACGGTGGCCTCCATCAAGCGAATTTTTAGCAACTACGAGTTCGATACCCAGGTGCTGGCCGCCAGCCTGAGGAACTCGCGCCAGGTAAGGGAGGTCGCGGAAGCGGGTGCGGATGTGGCTACCATTCCCTTCCAGGTGATGGAGGAGATGGTCGGACATTACAAGACGGAGCAGGGGATAGTTAGCTTCAGCGAGGACGTCGTGGAGGAATACGAGGAGATATTTGAATAGCTTTATCCGGGACGTAAGGAGGGGGTAATTCGCCTCCCTTCGCGGAGAATCGTTTGGCTCTCCCCCTGGAACCCAACACGTTCCGCTAACTGGCGAGGTTTGAGATCAGAGGACTAGTCCCACGTGGATGTCGTTAACGTTCGTCCCCGTGGGGCCGGTGATTACGGCTCCTTCGTTTTTTTCCAGTGCTTGAGATGAACAGTGCTCTTCCAGGCAGGACAGGATAACCTCCTTTTCGACGTCCGAAGAACCGCCCAGGAGACCTCCGGCTATCTCCGTGCTTCCGTCTTCCCCGTCCGAATCCAGTGCCCCGATTAAAGCCTCCTCTATTCCTTTAATCTTTAGACTTCCCGCCAGCGTAAATTCCTGGTTTGGCCCACCCTTCCCGGTTTTCGAGCCCGTACTTACGGTTGTCTCCCCGCCCGATAGCAGCAGGGCCGGCCTGGCTACCGGATGTCCTTCCTCCGCGATCGAGCGGATCAGCAACCCGAATAACCTTCCCGCTTCCCTGCTTTCTCCTTCCAAGCGGGAGGAAAGTACTAGAGTATTTAATCCTAGCTGCTGGCCTTTCGCTTCCAGAGCAGAGAGTGCGGTTGAATTACTGGCCACGATCTGATTTGTCACCTGGAGGTCGGCGAATTCTTTCTCCCTTACCGGTGGAGAAGGATCGTGCGAAGCGATTTCGGAGAGAATTTTCCGGACCGGACCTATATCTTCCACTCCGTATTTCTCCAGTACGGCCAGGGCCTCAGGGGGATCCGAGGCTTCCGGAACGGTCGGCCCGGAGGCGATTGTACCTAACTCGTTTCCTACTACGTCGGAGAGGATAAGGGATAGCGTCCTGGCGGGATGAATTGCTCGAGCCAGTCTTCCTCCTTTTATCCTGGATAGGTGCTTCCTCACGGTATTGATCTCGTCTATGGATGCTCCTCTCGCCATAAGCTGACCTGTCGTCTCTATTAGGTCTTCCAGCTTCACTTCCTCGCGGGGGATGGTGAGTAGAGAAGAACCTCCTCCGGAAAGCAAAAAAATTACGAGGTCTCGGGAGGTCGCGGAGCTGGCGGTATCCAGCAGTTCTTTGGTGGCTGTTACACCGGCTGAATCGGGAAAAGGGTGAGAGCCCTCTGCTACCCTTATCCTTTCCAATTTCTCTCTATTAGAGTCCTCCTTGGTGATCACCAGCCCGTCGCTAATCAGCGAACCGAGCGCGGCCTCCACCGTTTTTGCCATCCCCAAAGATGCCTTACCGCCGCCGATGACGATGATCCGGTCCAGCTCGTCGAGGCCGATCTTTGTCTGACCCGAGAGGAGATAATCGTCCCGGACCGATAAATGACTTTGGATCACCCGGTCGGGAAGTGCAGAGTTGATTCCCTCCTCCAGAAGGTCCAAAGCGATTCTTTTCGGTTCTTCCGGGAAGTCAGGCAGTATCGCGGATCTATTTTGGATCTCAACTTTTTTCATGGGTTTGAATCAGCTTACGTGGTCGTTTCTCCAGTTCAAGTGCTTGCGTCCTTGAACTTTAACCACTGAGGGAACCGGTTGCAATTCTAAGTCGGGACTCCTGGGTCTGGTTCGGAGATCACTGGAGGTGAGGCCAGACAATCATTCGAAACTCGGGGGATTTTCGAGAGGAATACCTGGATCGGGTTTCGGTTCAAGCTCCCTCCAGCTATAATTAACGGCTGGAGGTGGGTATTTAGTCCTTTGCCCGCGCTTCTAGGGGGTGTCTGCGGTGATGATAGAATCTTATTCCTTTGGGCAGATGGTGGTCGATGGGAAGGAATATCACGACGATTTATTGATCTGCGAGGGAGAGGTAAAGTCAGGCTGGGTGCGAAAAAGAGGACACCAGTTGCAGCCGGAAGATCTCAACTGGGTGGTGGACAGGAATCCGGACCTGCTGGTCGTTGGAACCGGCCGAAGCGGGAGGATGAAAGTCCCCGAGGAGACGAAGTCCTTCCTCGGAGAGAATCGAATAGCCCTCTGGGTCGGCGATACCGCCGACGCTAAGGACTACTTCAATGCCAGGCGGAAGGAAAAGGATGGAGAAAAGATTGCGGGGGCTTTTCACCTGACCTGTTGACCCGTGGTAACTCGGGAGGAAAGCGATGGCTAATTTTACCGATTTGGATCGGGAAAGTCGCTCCGTGGGCGAACTAAAGGAGCTTATCCAGCAGACGATCAGGGTTCGGAGGATGACCCTGGGATTGTTCCTGGCTTTTGCCCTCTACTTTAGGTTCGGGGCCGGTTTGAACTTCCCTTTGCCCCTGATATTTTCCCCTTTGATGTGGGCTGTAATAACGATCCCCTTCTCCCGATTAATTGATTCCCGGAGCTCAAAAGAAGGTCTGAATAATGTTCATTTCGGCTACTTCGTGGTCGAAGTATCAATTTTGGCCTATTTAATCCACATCATTGGTGGAGCGGAGTGGATTGGCGTCGCCTTCTACATTTTCTCCATACTTTACGCGAACTTTTTCCTTCCCCGGAAGAAAGCCTGGGCCATCACCTTTCTGGCCATTGG
>CAYZUF010000023.1:0-12602 GCA_964481645.1 uncultured Thermotogae bacterium | reverse complement strand
CTTCCGTAAACTTGGTCGCTTCCACCTTCAGAAAAGGGGCCCGTGCGGTCCTGGCCAGGCGGCGGGAGATTTCCGTCTTCCCCACTCCCGTGGGGCCGATCATCAGGATATTCTTCGGCTTTATCTCGTCCCTGATCTCCCCTTCGACCTTCTGGCGCCTCACCCTGTTCCTAAGTGCTATGGCCACGGAACGCTTGGCTTCGTCCTGGCCGACGATGTACTCGTCCAGCCGACTTACTATCTGGCGGGGAGTAAGTTCTTCGTCTTTCGAATCCCGTATGGTCGGTAAGTTAACCATCTTTTGAGCTCCTCCTTCCTACCACTCTATCGTCTCAACCGAGAGCTGATCGTTCGTATAGACGTCGATGGAGGAAGTTATAAGCAAGGATTTCCGCGCCACTTCCACCGGAGATAACCCCGAATTATCCAGGAGAGCCCTGGCCGCAGCGAGGGCGTAGGATCCACCGGAACCTATTCCAATTACGTTGTGATCAGGACGGAGTACGTCCCCGGCCCCGGAGATCAGCAGCAACGACTCCTCGTTTACTACCACCATCAGGGCCTCTAGCTTTCGCAGAATCTTATCCGTACGCCACTCCTTGGTCAGCTCGACGGCGGCTCTTTCCAGCTTGCCTCCGTACTGTTCTAGCTTCCCTTCGAACTTGTCGAACAAAGTCATCGCGTCCGCGGTAGAACCGGCGAACCCGGCCAGAACTTTTCCCTCGTAAAGCAACCGAACCTTATTGGTGTTGTTCTTTATCACGGTGTCTTCCATTGTGGCCTGACCGTCGGAAGCGACCACGGAGGTCCGCTCCTCCGGGGAGCGAATGGCAACGATGGTCGTACTCTCTATCAAACTCTCTTCTCCTCTAGAACCTGTTCCAGATAACATAACCTTAGAAGTTTACCGATTTGATTACGGAGTATCAACTCAACCCCGGTCAAGACCACAATACGGACAGGAATCTCCTGGGAATATTCCGCCACAGGAAGGACACTCGCTCCAGCCGGACTCCAGCCTTACCTTCCTCTTCTTCTGTTGAGTAATCAGCAGGGACTTCAGGCTCTCCCGGGTCGAGTCAGCCAGCCCAGCTTTTTCGACCGCCCGGTCTATCTCCTCCAGTTCGGCCTCGGAGAGTTCAACGCTCTCTATATCGAAGTCGACTTCCTCTTCCCGGGGACCCCTGGGAAATTGACCCAGCTGGAATTTCAGCTTCTCTATCCGGGTCTCGGTCAGATTTTCGTTCAACTTTTCGAGAAACTCTTCTTCCAGAAAAGTTAACTCCTGTTTGGCGGCCGCGGAAGGAACCTCAAGAATTAAACTGTTACCCTTCACTTTCTTCGGCCGGGCGATCTTGCCCAGCTCTCCGGCAACTTCCGTCCAGACGAAGATGGGTTCTTGCTCCCGATATTCGGTTACCAGGTTGTTCTTCCTGAATATCGCGGCCAGCAGTTCCCGACCAAGAGTCATTGTACCTCTATCTCCCCTCCCCTGATCCTCAAAACGCTGAACTCACCGGATAGCCTTTTAAACGACGGCGACCTGGTAGCCGTGGTCATGAAAATCTGTGGCTCTTCCGGCAAGTTTTCCAGAAATGATTCACCGCGGGACCGATCGAGTTCGCTCAAAATATCGTCCAGGATCAAGACCGGCCAGTGGTCAAACCTCTCCTCGTAAAGCCGGAGGAAGGCAAGATAGGTGGCAATCACGGCGGTCCGCAATTCTCCCTGAGACCCGTATTTCCTGAGATCCTTCCCGTCCAACCGGTATTCGAACTTATCCCGATGCGGGCCGACTACGGAGGTCTCCCGTTCGAGCTCCCTCTCCCTCTTCTTTTTCAGTTCTTCCGCCAGAAGCCCGGCCAGCTCCTCCTTGGTCCTCTCCCCCGGATCCCTCCCCGCATAGTTTAAGGTAAGCTCCGCCCCGTCCGCGCCCAGGTGACCGTATATCCCCGGCAAATATTGGTTCAGATTCTCCAGGTAGCCGGACCGCCTCACCAGTAAGTCGGCTCCGAGATCCATCAGCCTTTCCCCGAGCACCTCCAGGAACTCTTCGTTTATCCGATCCTTTTTCAACAGAGAATTCTTCTTTTTCAGCTCGGCGTTGTATTCGGATAAGAGATGGCTGTAGTCCGTACTCAACTGACTCAGGTGACGATTGACCAGTGAACGTCTGCGCCGGGGCGGGCCTTTGGAAATGTAAAGATCCTCGGGTACGAAGGTATGAGTAGGCAAAAGAGATCTGAGGTCGGACTGGCGTCCCCGATTCGAGTTAATCCTTATTTCCTTACCCTCCCCCTCCTTCAGGTAGACGGTCAGCTCTTCGTCACCGGCCAGCCACAATCCAATCCGGGTATAATCGGTATCCCAGTTGATCAGCTCGCGCTGGCGGGACCCCTTGATATTGTCTCCGGTAGAGACGAAGTGAATCGCCTCACAGAAATTGGTCTTCCCCGAGCCGTTTGGGCCAAATACGAGGTTGAGCTTGCTATTTGGCCTTATTTCCACGTCCCGGAGGTTCCTGAAATTCTTTAGCTTCAATCGTTCTAGCTTCATAGGTTCGGGTTAGTCCGGCGTAGTCCGGCCAACGTAGTTCTGGAAGAAGGAGGTTACCCTCTTCTTGTATTCTCCCGGGTAGATCTCGTGGCCGCCCACGTGCCAGGCCCCCTCCACCAGCCAGAGCCTCTTCGGACCGCCGGCGTTCTCATAAAGTAGCTGGGAATTTCGGGGGGATAGGGCTCGATCTTCCAGGCCATGTATCAGGAAAAGAGGCGTCTCCAGGTTACTTATCCGCTGCCGCAGGTTGGTTTTACCATTGACGTCGAAGTTCAGGGTAAACCGAGCGATTCCCATATAGAAGGGAAAGAAAATCTGCATGAGCTTGTCCTCTTGATGCTCCCCGTAGCTGGAGGCAGCCATCTTAAGGTTGGCGTAGGGGCTATCGGCGACAATTGCATCAATTCCCGATGATTCCAGACCGGCGATGATGGCCGCCGAGGCTCCCGCCGACCCTCCCCAGACGCCCACAGCCTCTTCCCCCTTCTCCGTCCTGAGGAATTCGACGGCGTGGGCGATATCCTGGCTTTCGAAGTAGCCGAACCCATACTTGCTCCCATCGCTCTTCCCCGTACTCCGAGGGTCAAATAACAGTATGTCGAAGCCGTGTTCGTATAGGTATCTCACTGGAGCCTTCTGGAGTATGTCCCACCTGTTCGTCCCTTTCCCCGGGGCAAGCACTATCCCCCGGGAAGTACCTTCCCTGTCCACGAACCAGCCTTCAACGGTCAGTTCGTCGCTCGTTGTAAACGAGACGTCCTCGTAGGGTAAGCCCCAATCGGCAGGAGTTAACGTCCCTACCTCGCCACCATAGGTATTATAAACTTCGCCGTTGATAGTGGCACTGATATCGTACAGGGCCCGTCCCGTACCCACCAGAGCGAGGAGGATAAGAAAGGGCAGCATGCTGAGGTAAAGGCGAGGACGTCTATGGAATCTCATAGTAATAAATTTTAGCTCCCTCCCCTGGGAGTAACAACTACCACCCGTCCGTCCCGGCCTCAATCACCAGGGTGAGTTGGGACCCCGCCCCGGAGAAGAGGGCACCAAAACCGATAAGGCCAGAAGACCCGACCTTTAACGAGATAAGAACTAACCCCCCCTTTCAATCGGGAGGGACAGCATCCGTCAGCGTAGGTTTAAGAATCTACTCGATTATCTTAAACTGAGGCAAGTATTCACCTTATCGAACGTGGAGGAGAGAATGACGAAAGAATTTGCTCTCGGGGTCGACATTGGGGCGTCCTGGGTAAGGGTAGCGGCAGCGGACGCCGGCGGAAAGATACTGGCCAAGAACAAGCAGCCCATTAAGACCGAGGATGAGCTGGAGGTAAGCAAACAGATCGAGGAGCTGGGAGAAGCAGTATGTGATCGGATAGACGGGAAGAAGGAAGAAATTATCGGTATCGGAATAGCCTCCGCGGGGCCGCTGAACCGGGCGGAAGGTAAACTGGTGAGTCCCTCTAACATCCCCCTGGAGACGGTCCCGCTGGCCGATCCTCTGGGGGCAAAGTTTCAGACCCCGGTGGAGCTGCTAAACGACGGCATCTCCGCGGTCCTGGCCGAGAGCAAGTACGGTTACGGCCAGCCTTACGACAATATCGTCTACGTTACGATTAGCACCGGCATCGGCGGCGGAGTCATCATGGACGGCAATTTACTGTTCGGGAAAAACGGAAACGCTGCTGAGATCGGCCACTTCACTATAGACGAGGAGGAGAAACTAAAGTGCGGCTGTGGCTGCCGCGGCCACTGGGAGTCCTACTGTTCCGGATCCAATATTCCAGGTTTCGTGGAGATGAAAATGGAGGAAAGATCCCTAGAAAGAAAAGAAAGTCCGTTGGCACAGGCAAGAGAGGATGGTTTCGAATCCTTCCGCTCAAAGGACCTATTTGATCTAGCCGAGAAGGGAGACGAACTGGCCCGGGAGCTGGTCCAGGAGTTAGGACGACTGAACGCAATTGGTTTTGCCACGGTCACCGAAGCTTACGACCCGGAGCTGATCACCGTCGGAGGAGGGGTTGCCCTGAACAACCCCGACCTGATCCTGAGCCCGATAAAAAGCAAGATCAGCAACCACACCCAAAATGAAGTACCGGAAATCCGAATCACCCCTTTAGGCGAAGAAAACGTTCTCTACGGGGCCATCGCCATGGCCTTAACCCTATCTCAGCCCTAAAGATAAACGCCGTCTCGACGGGCCCTCCCGGTTATTTCCCCCCTATGGGGTCGTCTGCGGAGTGGAGGTAGAGTTCGCCGGTGGAGAGTATTTCCACCAAGCTATGGGAGAGTCGAGCGCTGGCCACCCTTCCTCCGTTTAGCTCCAGGCCGACCCTGGTAATCTCCGGCCCGCCAATTGAAGTCTCCTCTCCCCCGGATTCGAAGTCGAGCTCAAGCTGGCCCCCTTCCCCGAGCAATCCTTCTTGAGCAAAGGCGACGGCCACCGCAATCGCTCCCGTTCCACAGGAGGCTTCCAGGAGACCCTCCTCGATGTTATGAGGGAAGAGCAACTTTCCCGCTGCGGATTCGTCTTCCCTTCTCTCGACCACCGCAAAGTCCCTGTTCTCCTTCCCCGTCGAAAATTCCTCCTCGAACTCCCTCTGCAGCTGAATCAAGATTCCCCTGGTCTCCTCGTCCAGCGGACGAAAACTGGCCCGAGGATATCTCCTCTTTATCTCCCCCGCGAAGGTCACGAAAAAGTCGGCGACTCTGTAGCTCTTCACGCCACAGACGGATCCTTTTCTCACTCCCCTCTCGTAAATAAGGCTCAGAAAAGGATCCATGATCGTAACTATCTCCTCCGGGCCGACCAGGATGGGAAAAGTTCCCATATCCGTCTCCAGGTCGAACCCCCCTTTCGGACCGGGTAGGTCGAGGTCGAAGAGTTCCTTCAGATCCACTTCCCCCCAGGCCCTTCCCAGAACCTGGGTCAGCCCTCCACACATGGGAAGATAATCCCGGGAATTGACGTCCACTATCTTCGTCCCAAGGTCCGCGCCTCCCTGGACCGGGTAGAGCAAACCGAGCTGATCGCCCCTGACCTGGGGGCGGGTCAAAACCTCCAGGCCCAGCTCCAGCTCGCGATCCCGGGGAAAGCCTCTTCGGGGGGCCAGAACTATTTCGTTTCTCCCCATGTGGCCCTTTACAAAGGCAATCTTTCGCTTCATCCTTCTTTCACCCGGAAGTGGTAATCAGAATAACAGGGTCGGTCACACAACCGCCGAGATTTGCCGCGTCCCTTAGTATAATCGGAGCTCGGAGATAACGCCACCCAACTTGAGGCCCAAATTAAGCGGTTCTGACAGGGCGGAAATTCCTCGCTTACCGTCTTTAAAAATACGTCCAGCAGGCAGAGCGCGGAAAATCCTAGGGAGCGAGCGCATATGTCTGACCGAACCGGGGCTCATCCGAGATATATCGACGATGAGTCCCGGTGAAGGATATTGCCATAAGGGAATGGGACCAAATCTTTTAGAAGAACACTTTTTGTAAGTGAGACCCGATCCCATGAAGGCAACTGTTTGAGCACGCGAGTCAGGAATTTCCGCGATCTGCCTGGAGCAACGGCCTGGATACAACTGCGAGAACAAGAATATGCGGACAAAGGATCGTTTACACTATCTGGAGCTAACTCGCGGTCTTTAAGACCGGGAGGATAAGTCTTGAGGGCCAACCGCCCCTTGGGTTTTGGGCGGGCTGGATGATGTAACAAAAACGGAAGGTAAGAAGAAGGTCACCGAGATAAATCACAATGTCGAAGACCATGACAAAACCCCAACATTTTAGTTATAATCTGTCCAACCGGATGGACTATCGTAGAATAGTTAGCTCAAACTGAATCGTAAAGGAGAACCCATGAAAAATCCGACGCTGGAGGTAAAGGACCTGAAAAAATACTACGGAGAGGTCAAAGCAGTCGACGGGATATCCTTTACCGTAAACGAGGGTCAGGTCTTCGGCATGCTCGGTCCCAACGGGGCGGGGAAGACGACGACCATAGAAACCGTGATCGGGCTGATAGACAAGTCTTCCGGTGAGATTTCCGTACTGGGGATGAACCCGGAGGAAGAACTAAGCACGATCAAGAAAACCATAGGGGTCCAGCTTCAAAACCCCTCCCTCTTCCCCAGGCTGACGGTCAGGGAAACGCTGGAGCTTTTCGCGAGTTTCTATCCCGATTCCCTGGAAGTGTCCCGGGCCGCAAGCCAGGTCAATATCGAGGATTCCTTCCGGACCCGTGTAAACTCTCTCTCCGGCGGCCAGAAGCATAGACTGGCCGTGGCTCTCTCCCTGGTCAGCAACGGAAAGTTAATCTTCCTCGACGAGCCGACCACCGGACTGGATCCCAAGGCCCGGAGGGATCTGTGGGAAACGATCGTCGGCCTCCAGGATAGGGAGGTCACCGTCTTTTTAACCACCCATTACATGGACGAGGCGGAGCAGCTCTGCGATCACCTGGTCATCATAGATAAAGGCGAAATAATCGCCAGGGGGACCCCGGACGAACTGATCCGGCAGTTCTTTCCCCGGCGGGCGATAGAGTTCGAGGATCCCGGCTTCGAGGAGGAAGAGAGGAAGGAGCTGGCCCGAATCGACTTCGAAGGGGAGATAAGCTTCGACGAGGCCGAGGACCGCGTAATCCTGTATAGCGAAAACGTGGCGGAGACCTTCGATCAGCTCTTCGACCTCACCCAGAGAATAAACAAACCGTTGACCGACCTATCAGTCAGGACAGCCACCCTGGACGACGTATTCCTGAAACTGACGGGAAGGGGGATAGAGGAGGATGAATAGATTAAGGATATTCCGAAAGATGTTTCTGGCCAATTTTAAGGAATTCTTCCGGGATAGAGCTTCCCTCTTCTGGATGTTTGCCTTCCCGCTGATTTTTACTTTTATTTTCGGACTGGTATTTTCCGGTAACGGGGGCACCACTCATTCCATCGGGCTGGCGGTGGAGAGGAGGACGCCGGTCAATGCCAGGTTGATCGAAAGCTTCAAAGAGATCTCCAGTTTTAAGGTGAGCACAGGAACTCTGGACGAGGAGCTGGAAGAATTGAAAGAGGGCAACCGGCGAATGGTATTAAAGCTTCCCGGGATCACCGAGGGCGACGTCCGGAACCGGGTTACTTCCCGGGTAGAGCTCTTCTACAGCAAAGGCGAGACGAGGACCAACCAGGCCCTCATCTCCGCGATCAGGGAGATATTTACCGGGATTGAACGTAATATTACCGGCGATAAACCCCTGTTCCAGCTCGACTCCACACCCCTGGAAACTAGGGAACTCTCCGAGTTCGACTACGTCATGCCGGGGATTCTGGCCATGGCGCTGATGCAGCTCGGTCTCTTCGGCGTCTTCCAATTTATGAGCCTCAGAGAGAACAAGGTGATCCGGGGGTTGGCGGTTACCCCTCTCCCGCGGGATACCCTCTTCGAGAGCGAAGTGGCCCTGAGGCTGCTGGTGGCCATAATCCAGACCTTCCTTATAGTCCTGGTCGGCCGGGCCGTATTCGGTGTCCAGATAGTCGGGAATCTCCTCCTCCTGGCGGGCCTGGTCATCCTGGGGGCGGCAACTTTCGTCAGCATGGGGTACATGCTAGCTTCCTTTTCTCGGACCCTGGAAGGTGGAAGGAACTTGATCCAGACCGTTCAATTCCCCATGATGTTCCTGTCCGGGATATTCTTTCCCGTCGAGATGATGCCGGACTACATCAGGCCCGTAGTTCAGGCCATTCCCCTGACCTATCTCGGAGACGCACTCAGACAGGTCATGGTCGGGTTCACGCCCGAATACGCGCTGTTGACAGACGTTCTGGTTTTGACCGGCTGGCTGATCGTTTCCACCGCTCTGGCCGTCAAATTCTGGAAATGGGAGTAAGTTTACCCTTGAGCTTTAATGAGCCGTCAGATCTTAAACCTGGAACCAATGACAGTACCGGAAGACGTTAGAGATTTCTTGACCCGGAACTCAGTAGAGGACGAATCGGTCCTGGTCGCTGTCTCCGGGGGAATTGATTCGATCGTCCTGCTCGTGGTCCTCTCGGAGCTGGAGTCGGATTTCAACCTGGAGCTCTCGGTCGCCCACCTGGATCACGGCCTCCGGGGGGAATCTTCCGCGGAGGACGCGGAATTCGTTCGGAGCAGAGCCCGCGAACTCGGCTACGAAGCCAGGGTCGACAGGCGTCCGGTCAAACCGCTGGCCGAAGAGGAAAACCTATCACTGGAGGAGGCCGCTCGCTCGGTCAGATACGATTTTCTGAGGGAAACCGCGGAAAAAAGGGGGCAGAGGTTGATCGCTCTCGGTCACAACAAGAACGACCAGGCGGAGACCATCCTCATGCACCTCCTTCGGGGGACCGGACTCCGCGGCCTGGGAGGGATGAAGGAGAGATCCGGGCCCTATATAAGACCCCTGCTTCGTACTTCGAGGGAAAGCATAGAGGATTACGCTCGGGGGAAAGGGCTGAATTATCGTGTGGACGAAACCAACACGGACACGGACTTCACCCGGAATAGGATCAGACACCGGCTGCTGCCAAAGCTGAAGGAAGAATTTAACCCACGTGTGGTTGAGGTACTGGTCCGGCTGGGCCGTCACGCCCGGGAGGCCCAGTCCTTTATCGACGGGGAGGTGGAAGCGGCCGCCGAAGAACTCCGGGTCCCCGAAGAGGAGAAGGGGAACTGCTTCCGGAGGGACGAGTTTCTCGAGCTCCACCCCTGCCTCCAGAAGAAGACGATCAGAAAGTTCATAGAGGAGACCAAGGGCGACTTCCAGGACCTCACTGCGGCTCACGTCGACGAGGTCCTCCGTAAATTAAACCGGGAACCGGCGAGAACGAGACTTGATCTTCCAGGGATCACGTTTATCTTGACCCGGGAGCAGGCCTGCTTTGCCCGGAAGCCGCCGGAGGGGGGAACCGAAAACTTCGAATACCCGCTGGGGCCCGGGGAGTGCCTCGAACTCGAGGAGGCGGATCTGGAAATCTCCCTCGAAGTGGGTCCGGTTTCCGAAGCTCCGGGGCGGGAGGATTTCGCCGCGGAGAGTTTGACCGAAGTCGTGGATTGGCGTAAAGTTGAACGGCCTATCAGGGTTCGGAACAGGCGGAGCGGGGATAGATTCGTTCCCCTGGGAATGAGCGGGGAGAAGAAGTTGAAGGATTTCTTCATCGACGCCAAGGTTCCCTTCGATGATCGGGACCGGATCCCCCTGATCTGCGACGGCCGCGGTATTATCTGGGTCGTCGGCCATCGGATCGACGATCGGTACAGGCTGGAGGAGTCCACGACCGAGGTATTGATAATGAGGGCAAGCGAAATATGACCACTTTTATTCTATTTCTGGCCGTCCTCTCCTTTCTGATCGCCATACACGAGGCCGGTCACCTCATTCTGGCGAAGCTCGCCGGAGTCTGGGTCCACGAATACTCGATCGGATTTGGCCCCCGTTTGGTCGGCCGAAAGATCGGCGAGACCACGTATTCCTTAAAACCGATTCCTTTCGGTGGCTACGTCAGGATGGCCGGGGAGGACGTCGGGGAGGGAGCCGAAGAGGACGAAAATGTCCCCGAGGAGCAAAAGTTCTACTCTCAGGCCCCGGGAACCAAGATGCTTATTTCGGTTTCCGGGCCGGCCATGAACGTACTGGCCGCGGTCCTGATCATGATTCTTGTGGTGGGGACAACCGGAACTCCGCGTATCTCAATCTACGGATTTCTGGAAAACTCCCCCGCCGCGGAGAAGCTCGAAGTCGGAGACCAGCTGCTCGCCCTGGAGGGAGAACGGATAACCTCTACCGAAGAGATGAACGCCCTGATTCAGGAGGGAGAAGGCCAACCGATGAAGGTCAGAATTTCCAGAGACGGAGAAGAACGGGTGGTGCGGGTAACCCCCAGGAATTACGAGGAGCACGGCAGGTTCATGCTCGGAGTCAGACTGAGCACGGCAATGACCAACGAGGTAACGGCAGTCAAGGGGGATTCTCCGGTGGGCAGGACCGGGCTCAAACCGGGGGACGAGCTGGTACGGATCAACGACCGGCCCGTAGGGGACGGGGCCAGCATCGTCAACGCCCTGGAAGCGGTCAAGGAAGAAAGCTCGGTAACCTTTGCAGTCAACAGGGACGGAGAAACCGTAAACCTGACCGTGGATCCGGCCAACCCCGATGACCTATTCACCGGCTTTTCACTGGAGACGGTTCGAGATTCCGTGGGCCCGGTTACCGCCATCACCATGGGGTTAAACCAGATCAAAACCATCATAGTGGTCACCTACCAGGGGATACGAATGGTGATCCGGGGAGAAATTCCGGCCGGCCAGGCGGTCTCCGGGCCCGTGGGTATCGCCAATATTCTGGGCCAGAGCGCTCGCCAGGGACTCTATTCCCTCTTTTTCATGATCTCCCTTATAAGTCTGAACCTGGGTCTGATAAACCTGGTTCCCTTTCCTGCTCTGGACGGGAGCAGAATTGGCTACGCAACTTACGAACTAGTTCGCGGCAAACCCCTTCCTCCCGAGAAAGAGGGTTTAATTAACTCCATCGGTTTCTTTATTCTAATCGGGCTGATGTTATTCATAACTTACAAGGACATCGTCAGGCTCTTCAGTTGACCGGAAGTCGTCATGGCGCCGTTGTGAAATGGGCGAACGAAAAAGGCTAGGACAAGGAAGGAGGCGAAATGGATCCCTCCCGAGATAATATCCTGAGCAAGCTGGAGGATCTGATCCCCGGCTTTCGGGAAGTGAGGTTCCTCCTGCTTCTCTTTTTCGCGCTGACCATGCCCCTGGTCATCTACCTGGGCAATACGGAGTACGGCTATACGAAGACCATCTACTCGTTCATTTACATTTCCTTTCTCGTCCTGATCTGGATAGCTGAGCTCCTCCTGCACCGGGAGAGGAAAATAGCTTTGACCAGGCTTTCCCTTCCCGTCGCTCTTCTCGTTCTCTCGGGGACCCTGTCGCTGGTCAACGCCTCCAGCAAGGGAGTCGTCCTCCAGAGTCTGGGCCTGCTGGTCTACTTTTACCTGATCTATCTATTGGTGGCCAATACCATCCGCACGGAATCTCAGGCAAAATATCTGTTAACCGCCCTGATTACCTCCGGATTCGGGGCAACCGTCTACGGGGTTCTGCAGTACCTGGGCCTGGTCCGAGGGGCACACGGCTTCGCCGCCGGGGCCGGTTCCATAATCAGCGTCATGGGTAACCAGAACTACCTGGGGGGATTTCTTTCTTACCTCTTCATTCCTGGCTTTGCCCTGGTATTGATCGTAAAATCGAAAACCCTGAAAATATACATAACGCTCTGTCTGGGCCTGTTCTTCTTTATCCTCTTTCCGATAGGGGCCCGGGGTGCCTGGCTGAGTCTGGTAATCGGAGCCCTGGTTTTCGCCCTCTCCCTGCTCTACTACAAGCCGATAAAAAATCTTCGTCGCGCGGGGCTAATCCTGCTGCTCGTCCTCCTGGTACTGGCGGCAGGGTACCTCTTCGCCTCTGCTCCCGGACCGCTAAACTCCTTCCTTGGCTATTCCGCTCAGGAGGCAAATCACAACTCATGGGGGATATTTACCCCCGTGGTCAGGCCCCTGGTGGTGGAGCTGGTCGAAAAAGGCGGTGCCCGGGTCGAGGATTGGTATATTGGGCTACAAATGTTGAAGGATCACCCTTTTCTGGGAATAGGGCTGGGGAATTACAAGATAAAGTTCCTCGAATACCGGGGCAAGTTTTTAAACACGGAGAGAGGTCAGGATTTCGGAGGTTTCGTCCCTAGAGGAGCCCAGGCCCATAACGAGTACGTCCAGTTCGGGGCCGAACTGGGGCTGATCGGGTTGGTTTCGATGGTTGCGGCCCTAATCCTCCTTTTCATAAACGTATTCTACCGGGTAAATTTGGCGGGAGAGCCCGCAAAGGTCCTCCTGGGTATAGCCCTGATCGCCGGCATAGTCGGGTTCATCGTCCACTCCAGCGTCAGCTTTCCCGCCCACCTCCCCGCCTCTTCCTTTGCCTTCGTGACCTTCCTTGGACTGCTCAACTCGGAAGTCTTCGGA
>CAYZUF010000022.1:0-12629 GCA_964481645.1 uncultured Thermotogae bacterium | reverse complement strand
CACCGCCCTGAAAAGGCGGGTGTCCCCAGTTCGACTCTGGGCCTCGGCACCAGATGATCCCGGCAATTTGGTCCTTCTCTTTTCCTTCCCCATCCTCCTCCCCTTTTTCTAAATTATCTCCTCAGGCGGGGCTGGCTTCGGTGGGAGTGACCTTTCGTCGGAGCAGGAGAAGGACGATTATGGTCCCCATCATCAGTAATACCAGTAGCCTCATGGAGGCTGTTATGCCGAACCGGTCGGCAACTACCCCCATTATCACCGGAACGGTCGAAATTCCGAGAGGATCGAAGGTCATTACTATCCCGTTGATGGGGCCGCTGTGATAAGGATAAGCTTTTGTGGCTACGGAGAAGAGGTTGGGGAAGACGGTGGATATAGAGAAACCAATAGCCACTATAACCCCAATTTGGCTAAATCCTTCCACCAGAAAAAAAGCTACCGCTAGAAGGACGGTGACCGTGGTGGTAGAGACCAGGAGCAAGGTCATGGTGGAAAACTTCTGGGTGAGGTAACCGTTGACTATTCTGCCCGGGACGTAGGCCCCAATGAAGCCGGTTAAAGCAAAGTTGGCTACGCTATGGGGCAGCGATTGAGAGAGATAATAGGGTAACCAGGTGAAGAACCCACCTTCTACGCCTACGTTAAGAAAGAGGGCCAGACTGACGTAGATGATTACGGGGTCCCGGATTATCTCCAGGAACTGGGACGGATTCAGCGGCTTCTCCTGGATATCAGCGGAGAAGTCGGAGGTCTTCAGCATCAGGAAAAAGACCAGAACGAAGGAAAAACCAAGGATGTAGTAACCCGTTCTCCAGCTCCAGAAATGTAGGACCAGAGTGCCCACCAGGGGGCCACAGGCGGCACCAAAGGCCCAGACCGCTTCGTGAATGTTATATATCTTTCCCCTGTTGTCCGGGTATAGATGGCTCAAAATGGGTCGGGTCAGACCCCCCGGCAAGCCTCCGGCCATTCCCCTTAATACTATTCCTACCATTAGCAGGGAGTAGGCCGGAGCGAGACCGATCAGGAACGTTGTTATGGCGGTCAGGATGACCCCGATCAGGATATACCGTTTTATGTCGATTCTGCCCGCCATCATTCCCATCATCAGGGCAATTACGGTAAAACCAAGTGTGCCCGCCGGGGATACCAGCCCAAGGAGGGACTCCGATACCCCGAACTCCTCCTGGAAGTTGGGTAAAAGGGCCCCGCGCATCTGCATCACCACGGCCCCCAGGCCGAGGTAGAGCAAGGCTGTTATCGTCCATTTTTTCTTGCGGTTGAGGAAGTTAGATTTATCCATTCTATAGAAATAGTTTTTTCGGCGGCCGGATTTGCTGGTCTGTTAAATATATGATTTATCGGAGAGTAATGCCAGCCTCGCTGGCTTTTGTAGAGGGCCCTAAAACGAGTAGCCGGTGGTAAAGGAAAGCCCGACGGGGAAACTGGACATGTCGGTCTCAGCCTCCAGTGTCATTTTGGAGAGGTCGGAGGGCTCCAGCGTTAGCTCCCCGGCCAGTCGGTCGACTTCGAAGTGGGATCTTTTCTCGGTCGGCTCGAGCTCTACCTCCAGCTCGAAGTCGGCTTTATTTCCGCCGACCTCCAGCTCGACCTCGATCTCCCCCGAGTCGAAATCTCTGGAGAAATCCCAGGAGAGCGGGCCCATTTCTAAATCACTTATACCGACTTCCTGGAGGTCAAAATATGTTTCTCCTCCACCCTCCGTTAAATGGACGACCCCTTCCAGATATGGGGTAGCAAGATCGAATTCGAATTCCGGCTCCACCTCCAGGGTTCCTGCAAAGATTTCCCAGTTGATATCCCCCTCTAAGCACGGAAAGAATGAATCCTGTTCTGGTTCGAGGCTTTGGTAGCCAATTTTGATCTCCTTTGGCTGGTTCCCCTCCAGCTCCAGCCCGAAGTCCAGCCAGAAGGGCTCGACCCTGATATCCGTGAGTTTTATCTTCGATTCCCCCGGGGTCAGGGACAGGGATCCCCCTGTATTGGGAAAAGACCCCTCGATCCTGGCCGAAATCTCGTCCGTGATTTCCCGGAGGAGGACAATCAGTAATTCCGCCTGGCAGTCTTCTTCACTGCTAGCCGGGCAAAATCCGGCTTCGTAGTCGACCTTCAGCTCAGTCCCCGGGTTAAACGAGACTTCTCCTGTTGTCGCGTAGCTTTCCAGACTGGCGGTCCCGGGGAGGAGGACCAGCTTCAGCTCTGCCGATATCTGCTCGTCGCTAAATCCAAGCGTCAATACTTCTTCGGTGGGACTGAGCTGGTCGAACTCCATGACGCTCTCCACTTCGACCGAATCCGTTTCATAGGAGAAGCAAATTTCCGAACCGTAATCCGGGATCAAGTTGAGTTCCGTGGGAGTCAGGTTTATTTCGGTTTCGAACTCTAGATTCGAGGAGGGAGACCCTCCGGTGACCGGGATTACCGCCGCCCACAGGAGCGTGGTCAGAATGACGGAAGTTCGGATGAGAAAAATGTAAGGGGGTGAAAAGAGAGAGGAGTCACTGTTCATTTTAATGGGTTAACTCCTGGTTGCAACATTTAATATCAGAATAACCTAAATTATGCAAATTTCGTGTAAGAATCGCTGAAGTTAGGTAAATAAAAGGCCTCCTGATAGGATGCTTCTGGCTCGTCCCGTATCAGGAGGCTGACAACCTTACCTGAGGAGGGTAAGTTAGGTGTCCCAGCTGGTGTTAGGGACGTTGTTTCGTGGTTAGATTCAGGTACTTCCCTCCTCCTTGTCCTCACGGCTATTGAGAATTCTTTCCGCCACCAAGGCCAATTTGAGGAATGCGATCAAGGCCCCAATTCCGACTAATAGTCCGCCAATACCGAACAAAAGCTCGCCTAAGGAAAACTCCATTTCTTACCGCCCCTTTGTTTGTCCGCTCCAGGGTAGGTCGGAACGGATCACTCTTTGAAGTACCCCCCTAGCTTAATTAGCCGAATGAAGATTGCGGAAATTCCAATCGTTGCGGTCAAGAAGCTCAACGCCTGGAGTATATGTGGAGACACTTAAGCCACCTCCGGGGGGTTGGGGGTTAGTGAAACTCGACTTCCTACATGTTTTTCAGATATCCACCTAGCTGAATTAACAGGATCGAGACTCCAACGGAGACCAATAGATAGCCGACTGATTGTAGTAACTCCGTCATATTCCTCACCTCCTTTTAAAGAGACTTCACCCTCAACTTATCCCTATCGGACCGGGTAAACAAGCCCGGTTGTTTGCCTTACATCCGAAATTTGTCACTTGGGTAAATCCCATTTGGTTGGGGTGAAAAAAGTATTCGTTCCGATGTTGGCATGATATGAGATGGGTGACTATACTTGCCCGCAGACAGGGCAGTGGGGATCCCTCTGTACTGCTACGGTTTCGAGTTCGTTCCGGGATAAGTCCAGGAGGAGCAAATTTCCCTCGACCAGCTCTCCCTTTTCCGTTACGTATTTTATCGCCTCGTTTGCCATCAGGACCCCGATTACGCCCGCAGCGGTACCCAAAACAGGTAATGACTGCTTTTCCGAAGGTCTCTCGGGAAATATACAGGCCAGGCAGGGAGTCCGCCCGGGAATCACGGTGGTTAGTTGTCCCCCGAGCCCCTCGATTGCCCCGTGGATATAGGGGATCCCTTCTTCCAGGGCGTACTCGTTGAGCAGGTAGCGAGTTTGAAAGTTGTCCACGGCCCCCAGGATTAAATCGGTTTCCGGCAAGTCTCCTATTTTTTGCGAGCTTAGTCTGGCCTCGATTGTTTCCAGGGCCATTCCCGGATTCAGTTTCTCCAGAAATTCTCGGGCGGATTCCGTCTTCTCCCGGTGTAAATCCTCGTCACTGTGGAGGAACTGGCGATTGAAGTTGCTTTTGGCCACCCGGTCGCGGTCGACGAGGATCAACCTGCCAAACCCGGCCAGGGCAAGATAGGTGGCAGCAGGGGAGCCCAGTCCCCCGAGCCCCACTATCGTCGCGGAGGCATCCCGGAGTGCCTCCTGTCCTTTCTCCCCGATAATCGGCAACTGTCGCCTGAATCTCTCTCTGTCGTATTCGTCGTCTTCGGTTTCCATGGATCTCCACTGGACCTCTCTCAGTTTTAGCAAAACCCCACGGGACCAATTGTATCATCATGGTCCCCGATGGTTAAATACCTGATGGGGATCGAAGATAGTCGTCGAGCTGGTGATTGGTGAGTGCGTTCGAGCTTACCCGGATGCCTCCAGATAGGTATCAGTCGCGGATTTCGAAACCGGGAATCCTGAGCTTTCTCTCCAGGCTGTCGACGGAACTCGAGAAAATATAGACCAGAACCAGGTAGATCCCTCCGACCACCAGGAAAGTATCGGAGAAGCGGAAGTAGCGCCCTGCCATTATCTTGCCTGCTGAGGTGAGCTCCTGGGCGCCGATCATGAAGGCGACCGAGGTATATTTTAGGGTATGGATAACGTCATCGGGTCAGGCCGGAATCGCTCTTATGACCGCCGATCATATTGCTTCGGTTTGCGTGGCGTTTACTCTCCTTGTATTATCCGTTTTTGATAAATGGAAATTTCCCTCCGCTGGAAAAATGGTTCGTCTGTTTATTGTATTTGAGGAAAGCCTTCTTATCCAAAAAAGGAAAGTTGGATAAAAAGGTCGGCAAGTTCGACCGGAGGGGAGGTCGAACTTGCCTGAATGCTCCGCCGAGGGGGTGTGAGCATATAATGATAAATTTATCTCTTTCTCTTTTGGAGTTTTGAACTCATCTTAACCCCTAAAACGTTAACCCCTAAAACGAGGGCTTAAATCCTGCCTCGGTGGAGGCAGTTTATCGGTCGTTTATGTGTTTATGGGGGATAAGATGGGCTTGGAACAGCCCATCTTATACTTGTCAGCTAACTCCGAGACCAGGTTAATCTTTACTTTTACCTTCAACTTTATCCCGCCACTAAACAATTTTCATTATAGTATCACAATCAAATGAGATTGTCAAGGTCAACTCGTGTTTTGAGCCCAATGGTACAGGAGAAGGGGGTAATTGTTGGTTTTTTTGGGTATAGCCCGAAGCCCTAAGAGTAGACAGTGCCGGGTAATTTTCAAAATTTTGGCCCTTGGGTTAAAATGTAAAGGTGATCGATATGAGAAGCAGGGTCCTGACCTGTATAGTGATAGGCCTGATGTTGATCTCCCCCCTGGCCCCGTCGGTTATGGGGGCTAACGGGGAGGAGGCGGAAGGAAATGTTGGCGGGGCGAACTCCGGCTATCCAAGATTCGGGGTCGGTTCTCAGTACATCCATCCCGGGGGAGGGATTAGTTCACGGCTCTGGTTGAACTCCAGGTTCGGGGTGGAGGGAAACGCCATACTGTGGTCTTCGACCCAAACCGGGGTGAAGGGTACCGGGTCCTTGCGACTGCTGGCCAAACTTGCCGACGGTGAAATAGCCGATTTCTACCTCGCGGGCGGCGGCGTCTACAATCTAGGCTCCCGGAATTTAACCGCGGTGGGAACGGGAGGAATCAGTCTTCGAGTTTTAACGGACCATTTTCGGGTTAATCTCGAATTTGGAATGGAGGGTCGGAGTCTCGACCGATTCGGAATGAGTTTTGGGTCGGGATTTCATTTTTACTTTTAACTCTCACCCTAGTCTGTCCCGACGATCTGACCACCCGTTCGGCCATCCACCCCGTCTCGGGCCGTCTGGAACTGGTTATCCTTCCTTACCCTCTACAATTAGTACTAGTTACCGGAGGTGAGGGGGTTAAATTTTGTCCAGTTTTGCTTGTATGAGATGTAAAAATTTAATAACTTAAAGGAAAAGTCCGGAAAATAAAAGCTGAGTAAACAAAAAAGGTGAAAATATGTCTCTGGAGAGCAAGAAATATTGGGTGGGTATCAATATGAACCCGGCAGTAACCGTCAATAAGTTTCACCTGCTCTTGAACTATTTTCCGTCGGCGGAAGCGATCTGGAATGCTTCCAAGGAGGATCTGGGTGAGATCAAGGGGCTGGACGAAGAAGTGGGGGAAAGGTTCTGCCGGGAACGGGACGAAGGAGGAGTTGAGGCCGAGCTCGACAAGTGCCGAAGGCTGGGCCTGGATTTAATTACGCTGGAGGACCCCGATTACCCGGACTCCCTGCGAGCGATAGAGAAACCGCCCCCCGTTCTCTACGTCAAAGGGGATTTCAAGGAAAGCGATCAGCTGGGGGTCGCAATGGTGGGAACGAGAAAGAATACCAATTACGGAAAGACCATAGCGGAGAAACTTGCCCGCCAGCTGGTCCGGGAGGGGCTTACGGTGGTAAGCGGTATGGCCAACGGCATAGATTCTGTCAGCCATAAATCCGCCCTGGCTGCGGACGGGAGGACGGTGGCCGTGATGGGGACCGGTTTTGGTCATACCTATCCGAAGAACAACGCTAACCTGATGAGGAGAATTGTGAAGTCGGGGGCCGTCATCTCCGAATTTCCTTTCGACCAGGGACCGGAAAGGTGGACTTTTCCCAAGAGGAACAGGATCATCAGCGGCCTTACCAGGGGAACGATCGTGGTTGAGGCCCCCGAAGGGAGCGGAGCACTGATAACGGCCCACGACGCGCTTTCTCAGGGCAGGGAGGTTTTTGCGGTTCCCGGTGACGTTCGGCGGGCGACCATGAAAGGAACACATGGATTGATCAAGGACGGAGCAAAGCTTGTGGAGGACGCTTACGACGTAGTGGAGGAGTTCAAGGACTTGCAGCCCTCGCTACCGTTTGAGGAGGCCGCGGATGAGAGGCCGGTCGAGGAGGAGTTAAATGACCTCCAGCAAGCAGTATATTCCGAGCTCGACTACGAACCCGTCCACTTTAACGATATCGTGGCAGAAACTAACTTTTCCCCGGCCAGGGTATCCCATATAATGTTCCAGCTGGAGATGGAGGATCTGGTGGAACGGCTGGAAGGAAATAAATGGGTTAAATCCGAGTGACTCGTGGCCCCTATCCACGGGGGTCCTTCTCCGTTGATACAAATTAGGAGGTTTGTGACCTGATGGAACGAAGTTTAGTCTTATTGAAACCGGATGCGGTTCAGCGAGGCCTGGTTGGCGAATTGATCGCCAGGCTGGAGAATAAGGGATTGAAGATTGCGGCCATGAAGACCATGAGGGTAGGGGAGGAGCTGGCGAAACGGCACTACGAGGAACACCTGGAAAAGGACTTCTTCTCCGATCTATTTAACTTCATTACCTCCAGTCCCGTGGTGGCAATGGTCGTGGAAGGGGAAGAGGCGATTGACGTAATCAGGCGTTTGATGGGGGCGACCGATCCCTTCCAGGCTGAGCCGGGAACGATTCGAGGGGATTACGGACTGGATCTGACGAAGAACCTAGTTCACGGATCGGATTCAAAAGAGTCCGCCCGACGCGAGATAGATCTTTTCTTTGAGCGGGAAGAAATACTGGACTACGAACTCACCAGTAAGAAGTGGCGTTAAGGGATTCCTCTGGGGGAGGTCCGGGTTTGATAGGAAAGTGTTGGTTTAGTTTCCAGAGACCAAGTTTTAGCAATAACTTTAGGTGATTTTATGGGCAAACAAGAGGTTCTAGACAGCACTCTAGGCAGAATTAAGAAGGAACACGGTGAAGGTTCCATCATGTGGATGGGAGACCAGGAAGCCCTGGAAGTGGAAACCACTCCCAGCGGTTCTCTGGCCCTGGATATTGCCCTTGGCGCTGGTGGCGTTCCCCGGGGGAGGATCGTGGAAATATTTGGAAAGGAGTCAAGCGGGAAGACCACCCTCGCCCTTCATATGTTGGCCGAGGTACACAAACGGGACGGCGCTGCCGCCTTCGTGGACGCCGAGCACGCACTGGATCCGAAGTATTCGCGTTCGATCGGCATAAACCTGGACCAGCTTTTGCTCAGTCAGCCGAATTCGGGGGAGGAAGCCCTGGAAATTACCGAGCAGCTGATCAGGAGCGGGGCCCTGGACATGGTGGTTATCGATTCCGTGGCCGCTCTGGTTCCTCAGGCCGAACTGGAAGGGGAGATGGGGGATTCTCAGGTGGGTTTGCAGGCGAGGCTTATGTCTAAAGCCATGCGGAAGCTCTCCGGGGCCATTTCTCAGTCCAAGACCACGGTGGTCTTTACCAACCAGATCAGGTCGAAGATAAATAACTCACCCTGGGGACCGTCCACGACGACCTCCGGCGGGCGGGCACTCAAGTTCTACAGCTCTCTCAGGTTGAATATTTACATTACCAAGACCCTGGAGAAGAACAACGAGAAGATCGGGAATGCGGTAACTGTCAAGGTGGTAAAGAACAAGGTCGCTCCTCCTTTTCAGGAAGCGAATTTCGATATAATCTACGGAGAGGGTATTTCCACGGAAAGAGAATTGCTGGATCTGGGTGAAGAGTACGATATAGTTTCCCGCAACGGCTCCTGGTACTCCTACGGAGATACCCGGCTCGGTCAGGGGGTCGATAATAGTCAGGAGTTCCTGGAAGAAAACCCGGAGATCGCCGAGGAAATAGAGAAAAAGATCAGGGAAGAGGCCGGGCTGGAAGAGAAAGTGAAGGCCGATAAAGAAGGGGAGGAGTCGACAGAGGAATCAGGTGAATAGCTCTCGGCAAGGCGAAAGCAACCCGGATCGAGAAGAAGAACTGGAGGAGGCGAAATCCTATCTCCGTCGCCTGTTAAAGCACAGACCCCGGACTGAAGAGGAAGTGAGGGAAAGGCTGGCCGATAGGGATTATTCTTCCCGGGTAGTGTCAGATGTAGTAACCTGGAGCCGGGATAACGGGCTTATTGACGACAGGCTGTTTGCCGAATATTACGTCGAGGACCGGCTGCAAAACAAGCCCATGGGTCGGTCCGGGATGTACAAGGAACTACTCGATCACGGCCTGGAGGCGGAGCTGGCCAGAGAAGTACTGGACGAAAAAGTATCCACTCCGGACGAGGAAACCCGCTGCAGGGAGCTGGCCCGAAAGCGACTTTCCAGGTACGAAGAGGATGAAGTGAAGGCAAAATTCAGGAAGACCCTGGGCTTCCTGGAGCGTCGTGGTTTCCCCAAGGGACTGGCCAGTGGAGTCTTAAAAGAGCTCCTGTTCAATAATGACTGATGGATTACGGGCCGGAATAGGGCTGGATTTTCATAGGCTGGTCGAAGGAGAGAGCCTGGTCCTGGGGGGAGTCAGCTACGACCACCCCAGGGGTACCGTAGCCCACTCCGATGGTGACGTCCTGGTTCACTCCATATGCGATGCGATTCTGGGGGCCGCGGCTCTGGGTGATATTGGAACTCACTTCCCGGAGGACGACCCGGATTACGAGGGTATCTCCAGCCTGAAGCTCCTGGAGAGAGTGATGGAAATGGTTTCCGGGGCGGGTTTTGATCTGGAAAACGTGGATTCGACGCTGATAATCCAGTCTCCAGCTGTAGGAGAAAGGGCCGAGGAAATGGCGCGAAATATCGAGGATATTACCGGTGCCCCGGTTAACGTGAAGGCGACTACCACGGAAAGAATGGGCTTTATCGGCGCGGAAGAAGGGGTCGGGGCCCAGGCGGTGGCTACTTTGCGGAGGCGGGGAGAAGTTTAGAAGATTGAAAATTTTTGCTCAGTTGATAGGGGGTCCAGATGGAAGTTAAAGTACGGCAGGTGAAGGGCTCCACCTTCGTCGGTCGGGGTGACTCGAATCACTGGACGGTCATGGATGCCAGCGAGGAGCACGACGGTATGGACGGGGCTGCCCGTCCGATGGAGCTTCTGTTGATCGGTCTCGGGGGCTGTACGGGAATTGACCTGAATACGTTGCTCAAGAAAATGCGCGTCGATTACGAGGATATCGAACTGGAGATTTCCGCGGATCGGAAGGAAGACCATCCGAAGCATTTTACCGAAATCAGGCTGAAGTATAAGGTGTATGGTTCTGACCTCCCCGAGGATAAAGTAGCCAAGGCGGTCAGATTGACTCAGGAAAGGTACTGCTCTGCTACCCACTCGTTGAAGAACCCGGCTCGGATCACCTACGAGTACGAGATAGAAAGTCCGGACTGATTGCCCCCCCGGCCCGGCTCCGGAGGTGGAGGGGTCAATCCCCGGGAGATCTTTACGAAATCCGGAAAGCACCGGTTTTTTCTCGAAATACATCAGGAAGTAGGGAGCGAGGGCTAAATCTATTCTTTTTTTGGCCTTGAAGGCTTGACGGATCACCTATATAATGATCTCACTATGAGTATGAGAGCGCAGGACCTATTTTGTGAGCGATTGTCTGTTTCTTCCTTCTCTGCGCTTATCTCTGGTAATTCTTTAGCACCCACCTTTACTTATTTTTTTGGCTATTTCTATTTTGTGAACTGATCTAAAGCCAGTACCTCCAGGTTAGGCTTTAGATCGCGGTAAGGTCCACGGGGTTCCCGTGGCCTTTTGCTATTGGGGGTAGAGATGATCGACGACTTGCGAGCGGAGATAGATGAGATAGACGAGCAGCTGGTAACTCTGTTGAACCGCCGGACGGAGACGGCACTTGAGATCGGCCGGCAGAAGAGAAAGGACGGCCGAACAATCGCCGATCGAGAGAGGGAGGAGAAGGTCCTGGACAGGGTTCGGAGGCTCAACGGGGGCCCGCTTGCCGACCAGCAACTTGCTCGGATTTATCGGACGTTGATTTCCGAAACCAAGAGTATCCAAATGAAGGAGGTCGGTGCGGATGATAGTGGTAATGAAGCCGGAAGCGACTGAGGAGCAGATTACCCAGGTGGAGGAGAAATTGATCGATTTGGGGTTTAGCGTTCACTTTTCTCAGGGAGTAGATTACACCACGTTAGGAGCCATAGGCGACAAAAGCGGGATCGACCCGCGGGAACTCGAGGTCCTCAACGAAGGAGTGGCCAAAGTGACAGAGATAAGTGAACCATATAAGCTCGCGGGCAGGGATTTCCATCCCGGAGACAGCGTAGTCGAGCTGGGCGAGGTAAGGATCGGGGGAGAAAAACCGGTAACCATGGCCGGTCCCTGTGCCATCGAATCGAAGGAGCAGGTGGAGATAATCGCCGAACAGGTGGCGGCCCACGGGGCCTCAATACTCCGGGGGGGAGCCTTCAAACCGAGAACCTCTCCTTACAGTTTCCAGGGGCTGGGCGAAGAAGGTCTGCGCTACATGCGGAACGCTGCGGACCAGAACGGCCTGTACATGGTGACAGAAGTGATGGGGAAAAGTCAGGTCGAACTGGTGAGCAGCTATACGGACATCCTCCAGATTGGGGCCAGGAATATGCAGAACTACAACCTGTTGAGGGAAGTGGGAGGAGCGAATAAGCCCGTACTATTGAAGCGGGGCTTTTCTTCGACCGTGGAGGAATTCTTGATGGCGGCTGAGTACGTGATGTCGGAGGGAAACGAAGAGGTGATTCTCTGCGAGCGCGGAATCAGGACCTTCTCCGACGAGACCAGATTTACCCTGGACCTTTCCGTGGTTCCTGTCATCAAGGAGGAAAGCCATCTTCCGATAATAATCGATCCCAGTCACAGCACCGGGGTAAGAGATAAAGTAATCCCCATGGCCAGGGCGGGGATAGCCGCCGGGGCCGACGGGATGATAGTCGAGGTCCATCACCAACCGGATAAGGCAAAGAGCGACGGTCCTCAATCCCTGCGTCCGAAGCAGTTCGCCGAGTTGATGAATCAGGTGGAACAGATTTACCGAACTCTGAGCAGTGAGCCCGTTCGGGTTTAAGGGGTTCGATCGCCATGGAGAGCGAGTTTTCCCGAATCGTAATCGTAGGAACCGGTCTGATGGGCGGATCCTTCGGCCTGGCGGTTAAGAACTTCTATCCGGAGACCACGGTTGTAGGGGTGGATTACCGGAAAGAGATAAAGAAAGCTCTCCGCCGGGGAGCGGTGGACGAAGGTTACGAACAGGATGACCTGTCCGAGGCGGTCGGGGGCTCCGGCCTGATAGTCCTCGCCACCCCGATAGAGGAAATAATTGCCATCGTTAAAAGGCTTGCCGGGGTAATCGAAACGGAAACCACTGTCCTGGACATGGGTTCGACCAAGGAGGAGATCTGCTCTCACGGCTGGAAGGCGTTCGAACCCTCCCCGGCCACCTTCGTCGGGGGTCACCCCATGACCGGCTCGGAGGTGCGGGGAATGGCCGGAGCCAATCCCCTTCTCTACGAGAATAGCGTCCTCGTCCTTGTTACCCCGGATGGAGATCCTACCCCGGTCTCCCGGCGCCTGGAGGCATTCCTGAAAGGACTGGGAGCGGAGCCAAAGTATCTGACAGCAGCGGCTCACGACAGAGTGGTGGCCAAGGTGAGCCATCTTCCCCAGCTGATCGCGGTGTCTTTGATGGAAACCGTCGGAGAAGAAGGCCAGCCCGGTGACTATCTATCCCTGGCGGGTGGGGGGTTTCGGGATATGACCAGGATAGCCGATTCCCCTTTCTCGATCTGGAGGGATATCTTCTCCACGAACGGGGAGTTGATAGCGGAGGAAGGGGAGAAATTCCTGGAAAAGTTGGAGAATCTCCTCCGGAACTTGGATGACGGGGAGGAGATGGAAGAGACCTTTCGGGACTCGAGTCGCCTGAGGGAAGAAATACCCAGATCCAACAAAGGTATATCCTCCAGTACGTTCAAGGTGGCGGTGATGA
>CAYZUF010000021.1:0-12824 GCA_964481645.1 uncultured Thermotogae bacterium | reverse complement strand
ACCTCCGGGTTATGAGCCCGACGAGCTTCCTAATTGCTCCACCCCGCGATGTCTAAATATTTTACGTCAAGCTGGGCGAAATTCAAGCTGGCGGGCGGGATTTCCGGGTCCTGGCTGGCAACCGCATTTCGCGATCCTTGCCCGCTTCGGTGAGTGACCGGGAGATCTGAGGGATAAGCACGTTTGGTAAGTCCGCCTAGGACAAGTACAAGTAGGTGGAGCGGGCGACGAGATTTGAACTCGCGACCTGCTGAATGGCAATCAGCCGCTCTACCGCTGAGCTACGCCCGCTTATCAAGAATTCTAAAGCCCCCCTTTTTGGTTTTCAAGTAGGCGATTTTCTTCTGGTGGTGCTAGATCAGGATTCCTCCGTACTTCTCCGCAACGACCCGGATGGAATCGTCTTTGTTCGTGGCTCGAATTGGGGCCACACCGGGATAGGCGATCAGGAAGGTCCTCAGTATTTCCCGGTTACCGGTCACTATTCCCAGAGGGTCTCCGGTTCGAAGGCGAAGAAATTGTCGGGCGAGAAGCTCCTCCAGTTCCCCGGTTGTCCGGGAAATACCCGTGAACTTCAGCATATTGATACCCCTCCCCCCCAATTTTTCCTTCAGCTGGTTGATTTCTTTTTCGTTTACTTCTATTTCGCGGAATTCTACGTCATCCGAGAGTCGGGTCACTGTGGAGTTGTTACAGATGAATTCAGCGCCTGATTTTGCCGGTTCGTCCTCCTTTTCTCCGTATTCCGGGGCAATCTCTGCAAGAACCTCGGTGAATCCGGGGTCGCTTCCACAACAGGAGCCGACCCCGGACAGATAAGGAAGACCGGGGCGGATTTTCTCGAGATACTCTTCCGGGGACATTTCGTAGACGGTTTCTCCGTTTCTTAACGTCGGATTCCCGGCGTTCGCTTCGGCCAGCAGGGGTTTGTCGGTGAATTGACGGTAAGTCCGGATCCTTTCGGGATAAGGCCCCGGTCCCGTGCCGCAGTTCATGGCCAGGACGTCGCCCCCCAGACGATCCAGGGTAACTGCTCCTGCAGAAGGTTCTACACCGTAACTCGTCCTTCCCTTTTCCCCGTAGGAGAGCGAACTGATAGTGGGTAGGCCCGTTTGTTTGGCGGCGAGCAGGGCTGCCTTGGCTTCCCGAAGGGATTCCATCGTTTCCACGATCAACCAGTCGGCTCCTCCCCGCTTAAGTGCTTCCCCCTGGTCGGCGAACGCTCGGTAAAACTGATCGAAGGCCTTCCCTCCGAGCGGGGTCAGGGCCTCTCCAGTGGGACCGATTGATCCGGCAACCATGATTTGCCTTTCTTCACAAGAAAACTCCTCGGCTGCCGCTCGAGCTATTTCCGCCCCCTTTTCGTTTAGTGCAGGGCTCTCGTCTTCGTAACCGCTCTGGGAGAGTCGAATCCGATTGGAGGAGAAGGTATTGGTAGTGAGGAATTGAGCTCCGGCATCAAGATAGTCCAGGTGGATTTTTTTGATGGTCTCCGGCTCGGTGATGTTGAGCAGGTCGGTTACCTTCCCGGAATGATCGGGAGCCCTTTTCTGTACCTCGGTCCCTATTGCCCCGTCGAAGACCGTCACTCCACCTTCCCGTTGAAAATCCATGATTTCACCCGGACTATTCTAGGTTCGGGGCCCAGGCGAGTCAAGCGAGCCCGCGGCCCGAGGGTCCCCCGTAGACAGCTACTTCTCAGTAGCTCTGGACCAGATTTGATTTGAATAAGGGCTAGAAGTCCCGTTATCATACATAGGATTTTAACATTAATCTCATATAATCTTCTCGGTATTAGGTTGGGCTGTGCGTACCTTATGAAAAGGGGAGAGAAAGCTGAAGAGCTTGCTGCCGATTATCTTGAATCGAAAGGGCACCACGTGGTCACCAGGAACTATTTTTGCTACCGCGGGGAGATCGACATCATCACCTTTGACCGGGATTATCTGGTTTTTGTAGAGGTCAAGGAACGAGGTAAGGGGAGTTACGTTTCTCCGGAGGAGGCGATAACCGCGGACAAGAGGGAGAGGTTGATCAGGTGCTCCAAGAGGTGGTTGATGGAGAACGACTACCGGGGAGATACTCGCTTTGACGTGGTTGCCATCTCCGACGGCGAAGTTCGGCATTACGAAGACGCTATCCAAGTGGAAGGTTACTGAGATTGATTGCGAAGACTCTGAGCGGTGCGGTCACCGGTATAGACGCGGTAATAGTTGAAGTACAGTGTGACGTTTCCCGGGGCTTGCCCGCTTTCAAGCTGGTCGGGTTGCCGGAGAAGGAGGTCCAGGAAAGCCGGGATAGGATACGAAGCGC
Source organism: uncultured Thermotogae bacterium (assembly GCA_964481645.1). GTDB lineage: Bacteria > Bipolaricaulota > Bipolaricaulia > M55B111 > M55B111 > JAGXLP01. Next base: position 10,511 of record CAYZUF010000021.1, on the reverse strand, counting down.
GATAAATAACTCCGGCTTCGAGTTTCCCACCAAGAAAATCACCGCCAACCTGGCTCCCGCGGACGTCAAGAAGGAAGGGGTGGGCCTGGATTTACCAATTGCATGCACCATCTTACGGGCAACCGGTCAGTTGTCGGAGGGCGCTTTGGAAGATAGGTTGTTGATCGGGGAGCTATCTCTGGACGGGGAGCGGAGGTGGGTGAGTGCCGTTCTCCCAGTTGTGCTGGCGGCCAGGAAAAATCCCCAAATTGAGTCCATTCTCGTTCCCGAAGGGAACGCAAACGAGGCAGCCATAGCTGAATCCCTGGAGGTTCACCCCGTTTCGAGCTTAAAGGATGCGGTTGATTTCCTGGACTCAGGGCCCGAGGAGGGGTACTCTCCTTATATTTTCGACAGGGAAGGATACTTTGAGTCCGAGAGGTCATTTGTCAGGGACTTTAGCGACGTGAAAGGCCAGGAGGGTGCCAAGCGCGCCCTGGAGATAGCGGCGGCGGGAGGACACAACGTGCTTATGAGCGGCCCTCCCGGGTCGGGAAAAAGTATGCTGGCCAATAGATTACCAACTATTCTGCCCCCCCTCTCCTTCGAAGAAGCCATAGAAGTGACCAAGATCTATAGTATTCTGGGTGAGTTGAGCCCTGATCAGCCGCTGGTTACCAAAAGGAAAGTAAGAGCTCCTCATCATACGGTTTCCTACGCGGGGATGGTTGGTGGGGGGCATGGAAATCCAACTCCCGGCGAGATTAGCCTGGCCCATCATGGAGTCCTCTTTTTGGACGAGTTGCCAGAATTCAGCCGGAGGGTTCTGGAGACGTTGAGGCAACCCCTGGAGAACCAGGAGATCACTATATCACGGGCTTCGAGCTCCTTCAGCTTTCCGGCCAATTTTACTCTGATTGGAGCGATGAATCCGTGCCCCTGTGGATACCTCGGGGACACCGTTAAACGCTGTAACTGCACTCCTCACGAGATTCGAAGGTACAGAAAGAAGATTTCGGGTCCTTTTATGGATCGCATAGACGTATTCGTCGACGTTCAGAGACTGGAGAAAGAAGAGATGACGGATCGGTCCAAAGGGCAAGGGAGCGACAAAATTAGAGAGAGGGTTCAGACCGCCCGGGATGCTCAAAGAAGCAGGTTTGGACGGGAAGGTTTTACCAATTCTCTGATGACCGGGAAGCAGGTGGAGGATTGCTGTCAGCTGGACGAATCGGCCCAAGGCCTAGTAGAGCAGGCGATTGAGCACTACGGATTTTCGGCAAGAGCCTACCACAAAGTCCTGAAAATTTCACGGACGGTTGCGGATCTGGGTGAATCGGATAGGATTAAGCCGGAACACGTCTCGGAAGCCGTTCAGTATCGGAGTACGAGAGAGAAATTATTGCGCAAGGAAGGGGTCTAATAGAATGAACATTGGCGAGAAAGAAGTACTAACCGTGGTCTTGATATCGATTTTGGTTATCTTTCTTCCCTTTGGAGTTGCCTCGCAAGAGGCCGATGAGGAAGGGGCAACCAAATACGTGATAGGCGAAATCAAGCTTTCCGGGAACGAGAAGGTCTCGGACCAGGAAATCCTGGCTGAGTTGGGCTTAGAAACAGGCGACTCGGTTACTAAAACCGAGTTGAAGAAGAGAATCCAGGCAGTTCGTGATATGGGATATTTTAAAGCCGTGGAGAGCGATTCGGAGGTAGCCGACGGGGAGATAAATATCGGGCTTGAGTTCCAGGAATATCCGGTCCTGGAGGAGGTAAAATTTGAGGGTGTTTCCCTGCTCGGTCAAAACAAGCTGAAGAAACTCCTAAAGGACGCGGGGGTTAAGAAAGGCGAGGTCATAAACAAGACGGAACTTAACGAGGGATTGAATAAGATTACGAACAAGTACGAGGAAAAAGGATATCCTTTCGTCACCACGGGGAACGTCCAGATCTCCAGCAGTCTGGTTATAGAGGTCATTGAAGGGGAGCTGGCCAGCCTGAGAGTGGAAGGGCTGGAAACCGTCCCCGAGGAAGTGGCATTAGGGATGATTAACGTCCCGAAAGGGAAGCCCGTGAAGCTGGATGCTCTCCGCGAATCATACCAGGATTTGAGGAATTCAATTTACTTTACCTCGGTAGATCTCGTTCCGGCCCGAGGCTACGCTAAAATGGATATCATTCTCCGCTGGGAGCTCTCCGAACGTAGGGTAATAGATCAGTCGATTCAGGCGGAGAGTATTAGCCTGGAGGGAAATACCGTCTTTCCCGACCGGGAATTAGAACGACTGGTGGGGAAATTGCCCGAAGGGGAGGTGTCAAACTACGATCTACTGGATGCTCTCCAACCGGTGTACGATAGATACGCCGATCGTGGCTATTCTTTTGTCGACTTTTCTCTGGACGGGGTGAAGGATGGGGTTGCGGTGGTGAAGGTTTCCGAGGGGAGAGTCTCGGTTCTGACGATTAAAGGAAATACGAACACGAAAAGAAAGGTGATTACGAATAAGCTCCTCATCTCCGAGGGGGATCTCTACAATAAAAATCTTCTTGTCGACTCCCGGAGAAGGCTCCTGAACCTGGATTACTTTTCCGAAGTTACCCCCACGCCGGAGAGGACTTCGGAAGGGGTGAGGGTAGTTATCACCGTCTCGGAAAAAGGGAAACTCAACAGTATCAACGGGGGACTCACCTGGTCGGATAGCGGGCTGGGGGGGAAGATACAGTTGTCGACGAAAAACCTCTTTGGTCTGGGACAGGACCTCTCTCTCAACCTGAAACGAAAGTTTTCCCTGGATGCCAAGTTTGGAGGGGATCTGACCTGGAAGAACTCCTACTACCCATCCGGATTTAACTTTACGAAGTTAAGCCTCTACAGGAACATTGGTTCTAGCCGGGGGGTTAAGGCCTCTTTTGGTTATCCGCTTTCCGGGAATCTCTCCCTGAACATGGGCTATAACGCGGACTGGATTCTAGGGGACGACGATTCGGGTAACCAATTGACTCATATCCTTTCGGCGGACCTGATCTACGACGACCGGAACAACCCCTTGTTTCCCACCGCAGGGACCAGAAGATCGTTAAAGGTCGAAAAGGCAGGGGACTTTGCGCCCGGGTTAAGTTTTACTCAGTTCACCTTTACGGGGAGCTATTTCCAGGAGTTACCTAATCTGGATATCGCCGGGGAGAAGAAACAGACCTTGGGATTCAATCTCCAGCTGGGGCTGGGGATGGATACTCCGGAAAACTACCAGCAGGAGTTCGGTGGAAAGAACTCTATTCGGGGTTTGTCCAAGGGCCAGGCCAGGAATTACGGTTTTCTCAATGGTGAGTATAGGTTACAATTAATTCCGGGAAGCTTGTATCTTACCTCGTTTTTCGATAGCGGGTTGGATCTGGGGTCGGGAGAAGCTTACGATTTCCGTGCCACCGCGGGCCTTGAAGTCAACTTATTGCTTTTTGGCCGTTTAAGAATAGGTGCCGGCTGGCCCATTTCGGAGGAATTGGATTACGTCCCGAACTTCTACTTTGCAATGGGGCAGATGTTCTAAGAGCGAAAAAACGGATAATTTGAGGTGAATTATTTTGTCAAATACCAAATTAGTGGTAACTTTAGTGCTTGCGCTCGCGCTGGGTTTTGGCGGCGGCTACCTGGCTCAGATAGTGGGCGGAGATTCCGGAGTCAGCGACTTGTCGGATAGAGTGGACAGAATCAGTGAAAACGTGAGCGGCTTACAGTCCAGGATGAGTGAAATCCCGGACGACTTTGCCTCTTACGCTACCGTCGACGAGGTAAGGGCTCTCCGGTCGTCGCTCGGTGAACTGGAAAAGGAGGTCGAAGAAAGCGGGACGGAGTCCCCGGGTGTTGATCTATCCAGTCTTCAGAGCAGGGTGGAGGACGTGGAAAACCAGATAAGCAGTCTGAAAACCTCTGAATCTACGGGCGGTGAATCGGGACTTAGAATCGGTTACGTCAATGCCAAGGACGCCTTTTCCGTCTTCACGGATGCGGTACAGGAAGAGCGCCAGAGAGCCCAGAAGAAAAACGAGGAACTGGTCAATTTAAGGGAACAGGCCATACAGGGAGAGATTACCGAAGAGGAATATCAGCAGCAGGCCGATATCCTCCAGGCGGAGAAACTGAAAGCTCAGCTGGAGATCGACTTGGCCATGGTGGACAAGATGATCGCTGCGAAGGGCTTTGAATCGGTCGCGGATCGTCTGAGGAAGCTTAAAGGTCAGGTGGATCCCGTAGTCTCTCAGCTGGATCAGGTTTTAACCCAGATGAGGAATAATTCGATCACCCCCCAGGAGGCTGAAGGGGCCCTCTCCCAGATCAACAACCAGTATCAGCAGCTGGACGATCTTCTCACAAACCTCATCGAAACGAAGATCTTCCAGATTACCAATCGAAAGGCCGACGAGGAAGGCTACGACCTGGTTTTCCGTCAGTCCAACGTAATCCTTTACCGGGATAGTGCCCGAATAGACGACCTTACGGATACCACCAAAGAGACGTTAAAGTCGGAAATGACCAGTTAAGGTTTTCCGATGGGAATGGACGTCGAAGAAATCAAGGAAAAGATTCCCCTTCGTTATCCTTACCTGCTGGTCGATAGAGTTGTCGAGTTGGAAGGGGAGAAGCTCCGGGCCCTGAAGAACGTCACCGTCAACGAACCCTTCTTTCAGGGTCATTTTCCCGAGCCCGGTCCATCCATCATGCCCGGGACCATGATCGTCGAAGGTATGGCTCAGGTCGCCGGTATTCTTGCCCAGGAGGTCCTTGGAGAGGGGGGAATGGGCTATCTGGTAGGGGTTGATAAAGCCCGATTCAGGAATAAAGTGACCCCGGGGGACCAGATCGTCTTCGAGGGAAACTTGGATCGGGCGAGAAGTTCAATCTGTAGGGTGCAAGTAGACGCTTTCGTTAACGAGACGCTAGTTGCGGAAGCGGGTATCACCCTGGCTTTTGACGACCGGGGCTGAAGGTTTGAATGAAAGTGCCAGCTCATCGGCCCCTCCTTCCCCCGCCATGAGGAGCGAAGCAGTATGGGAGGGGCCGCGTTTATACCTCGTTCTCGTATTCCTCCATTAGATCTGCCAGACTCTCTCCTTCCCGTTTCCGAGTAATTTCTACCAGCCCCAGCGGGGTCATGTCGATGAAATCGGCCGGTACTCTATCCTCCCTTAGGCTATCCTTCAGCTGATTGATTACTTTTTGCTGATCCTTGTTGTCGTACATGTCCACGAAGTCTACTACGATGATTCCACTTATCTTTCTCAGTCTCAGCTGAATGGGGATTTCTCTGGCTGCAGCCAGGTTGGTATTTAAGATAGCCTGAGCCTGATTTTTGTGGTTTACGTTGCCCCCCGTATTTACGTCTATGGCAGTTAGCGCCTCGGTCTCGTCAATTGCCAGATACCCGCCGGAATCGAGGCTAACTTCCCGTTTCAAACATTTCTTTAGCTGCTCTTCGACCCCGTACTGGGTAAATAGCGGGGTGTTGTCCTCGTATAATTCTATTACGTCCTGGTAGCCGTCCATCCTCAGGTAATGGATGTAGTCAAGTATGTCTTCGTGAACGTCTTCGGAGTCGGTTAAAACCTGATCTACGTCCTCCAGCAACCGGTCCCGGATGGTGGTCCTTACTATCCCTGCATGCGAGTGTAAGAGGTGAGGCGGCTTGACCTTGGTTGCTTCCTCCTCAATTCCCTTCCAGGTTCCCAGCAGGTAGTTAAAGTCGCGCTTTAGGTCTTCTTTGGAAGCGTTTTCCGAGGCGGTCCGGGCTATCAGCCCTTCGTTTTCTTCCTTGAGATCCCTGGCGATGTTCTTTAACCTCTTCGCCTCCTGGTCGTCGGTGATCCTCCGGGATATGCCCAGTCTGCTGTCCTTAGGGAGGAAGACCCAGTATCGTCCAGGAAGACTGACCTTGGTCGTTCCCTGAGGGTTCTTCGTTCCGATACCGCCTCGCTTGACCTGAATGATCAGAGACTCCCCCTCATTAATTATTTTGTTTATCAGCGGTGGGTATTCGTTTGGATCGAATCCCCGGCTCCGAAGAATTGCCTGGTTGATTTCGCTTCGGGAGAGGAAAAGACTTTGCTCCTCCCCGACGTCCACGAAAGCCGAACCCAGACCCGAAAGTACGTCTTCCACCCTTCCCTTGTAAATGTTACTTACCAATTTATCCTGTTGAAAATCTTCGTAGAATATTTCAACCAGTTTCCCGTCTTCCGTAATTGCCACTCGTTTTTCCCCGCTACCTCCGTTGGCCGAGGAAATAAGAATTCGCTTCATTGTAGTTTTATCACCTTTTTATCTTCTTCTGTTTTGGGTAATAGTTCCTTTAGAGGGACTTGCAGCTTGGGATGAACCAAGTTGGGCTCCAGTTCCAAAAGAGGGAGGAGGACGAATCTCCGCTTCTCCATTTGAGGGTGGGGTAAGGTTATCTTTTCCGTCTCCAGAACCAGGTTCCCGACGAGCAACAGATCAAGATCTACCAGTCTCGGCCCCCACTTTCCGGAATCGACACGCCCAATTCTTCTTTCTACCTCTTTGCATTTGGTCAGGGTTAATTCGGGAGAGAAGGTTGTTTCTAATTTTACTGCCGTATTTATAAACCAGGGTTGAGGGGGACCGACGGGCTCCGTTTCGTAATTAGAAGCCCGCTCTTTCAACTCCACCCCTTCCATCTCCTGGAGAAGGTGGATTGAATTATCGACATTTTTACTTCTATCCCCTAAATTCGAGCCCAAACCCAAGAATACTTCTACCATCTGGCATCAACCATTAATAAAACCCGATTGCAACCAAGAACCAAATCCAAGAGCCGTAATTTCCGCTTTTATCCCTCTAAAGAATCATTACCCACATTAAGATACGGAATGTAGGCCCTTTTATCAACTTAGTTCTCTCCGGAGTTTCGCAGGATCCCTTAACGATAAGGACCGAATCCCGCCGCTCCTCGCTTTGCTAGTTCCGGTATGTATTGCAACTGAACCTTTTCTTAGTAAAATTATCTAGTTGTCTGGCTAGTCGTTCATTCATTTACTCAACGGAATTCCTTTAAGGGGGTAAGTGTGCCTTTTTTGAGCGGTTCGGAGTTGGAGCAAGTCTATGGTAGGGCGAAGGAGTCGGGTTACGGGTTTATCGCGTCGAATATAGTTGAGCCTAATGTTCTGATCGGTCTCCTGGAAGCTGCTGAGGCAAAGGACAGCGACCTCGTTCTCCAGATGAGCAATGGTGCCTCCAAGTTCGCCGGGAACGGAAACCCCGTCAGAGGCCTGAGGGTGATGTCAAACTACATTCGCGAGCTGGCCGAAGATTACGGATTTGGCGTTTTCCTCAACATGGATCACCTGAAAGAGTCGAATATGGAACTGATAAAGGCGGCGGTAGACGAGAAGCTGGCCTCCTCGATTATGATCGACGCTTCGAAGGAATCATTCGAGGAGAACGTGGCCATAACCAAGGAGGTCGTCGATTACGCGGAGGGCAATGGCGTCCTGATCGAAGGTGAACTTGGGAAGATCAAAGGAGTGGAGGACGAGGAAACAGCCTCGGCCGAGGCCTTTTACACGGACCCGGAAGAAGCGGTCGAATACGTCAAACGAACTGGAATAGATTTGCTGGCGGTATCCGTGGGGACTCAGCACGGGGTGAGTAAGGGGAAGGACATCGAACTCAAAGTAGATCTCGTGAAAGAGATCGATAGCGCCCTCACCGACGCGGGCCTGGATATCCCTCTGGTACTGCACGGCTCCTCGGGTCTTGTCGAGGAACAGCTGGTCCAGGTTCTCGATTACGGCGTCTGTAAGTTAAACAAGGATACCAGGTATCAGTACGAGTACGCCCGGGCTGCCCTGGATTATTACTTTGAACACAAGGATTCGATACTCCCCCCGGAAGGAGTTAAGGACGACCGGGAAGGTTTCTTCTCGGAGACGGACTGGAGCCCAAAGAAGTCCGATTTCGACCCCCGGGTGGTATCCAGAATAATTCGAGAGAGCATAAAGGAGACCGCTGGAAACCTGTTCGAACAGGCCGGTTCGGTCGACAGGAGCCTGTACTCATAAGAATATAGAACATTCAAGGGTGATAGAAATGAATAAAATCGGCACGATAACGGGTGGAGGAGATTCCCCGGGAATCAACGCTGCGATAAGAGCGATAGTTCGAAAGGCAAAAAGCGAGGGAGTTGACGTAGTAGGCTTTAAAGACGGCTGGGCCGGCCTCCTGGAGGACGACAAGCAGGTCCTGAATAGGGGGGACGTTTCGGGAGTATTGCCCATTGGAGGAACCTTCCTGGGAAGCTCCAGGACTAACCCCTTTTCTATAGAGGGGGGTCCGAAAAAGGCCGTCGAAAATTACGAAGCCAATGATCTGGACGCCCTGATAGCAATTGGCGGAGACGATACCCTGGGGGTAGCACATCAACTCCGGGATTACGACGTTGATGCCGTAGGGATACCCCAGACCATCGACAACGACCTGGCCGAGACCGAGTACTCAATCGGATTCAGTTCCGCTCTCACTCAGGTAATGAAGGCCGTGGACCAGCTCCACACCACTGCCCATTCTCACCATCGGGTAATGGTTCTGGAAGTAATGGGGAGGGATTCAGGGTGGATCGCGCTATTCGGCGGACTCGCCGGTGGAGCGGATTCTATATTGGTCCCGGAGGAGCCGTTTGAGGTTCAGGAGGTCAAGAGGCGGATAAGGGAGAGGGAATCGATGGGCAAACATTTTTCCATCGTGGTGATCTCCGAGGGGGCCAGCCCGAAGGAGCTGGACCAGCAGATTACCAGGGAATCGGGGACTGATTCGTTCGGTCACGTAAAGCTGGGCGGAATCGGCCACTACCTCAAGGAGCAGCTCGACGCGATCCTGGATATGCCCATCAGGGTAACCACCCTGGCTTACCTCCAGCGGGGCGGAGAACCGACTGCTTTCGACAGATTGCTGGCCACCAGGTGTGGAATCTCGGCGGTCGAATTTTGCCTGGACGGGGAATTTGACCGTATGACCGCCTTTAACGGAAGCGAGATAGAGTCCGTCAGCCTGGAGAAAGTCATCGCCAATTCACCCAAGCCGATAGACGATCACCTGCTGGAGATGAAGGATCTCTTTTACTGATAGGTCTGAGCAGTCCTTCTAAGCTAACTCCCGTCCTGGGAGCCAAGCCCGGATAGATGTGAGGGGGGCCGGGCGTATGGAATTTTCGGCCCGGTTCGTTCTCAGGGCGGGTTGTTCTTATCTTAGCTTCTGCGGAGAAAGGTGGGAATATCCAGGTCGTCTTCGTCCGTGAGGTTCCCGTTTTCCCTGTCGGTTAAAGCTATCTCCCGAACGTCTTCGTTCTGATTTCCCCCGTTTATCCCCTGGTCGTAGCCGGTGGCGATTACCGTTAACTTGACCGATTCGGAGCCGTCCTTTATGGTCGTTCCGAAGATTATGTCCGCTTCTTCGTCGGCCTCGCTCTGGACGAGCTGGGCCGCTTGGGTTACCTCTTCCAGAGATAACTCGGAACTGCCGGTCACGTTCATAATTACGTTTTTAGCTCCATCGATGGAACCTTCCAGCAACGGTGAAGAGATGGCGTTTTTTGCCGCCTTCTTCGTCTTTCCTTCTCCCTCCGCTTCTCCGATTCCCATCAGGGCCGGACCTCCGTCTTTCATCGCGGTTTTTATATCGGCGAAATCCAGATTGATCATTCCGGGAACGGTGATTAGCTCGGAGATACCCCGGACTCCTTGCATCAGGATCTCGTCGACCATGTGGAAGGCTTTGAGGAGAGAAAGATTACCCGGGGCTACCTCTAATAGCCGGTCGTTGGATATCGTGATTATCGTATCTACCTTGTCGGTCAGGTTTTTAAGTCCCCGTCCCGCTTTTTCCGCTCTTTCCCCACCTTCAAATGAAAAAGGTTTTGTTACTATTCCGGTGGTAAGTATTTCCATCTTTTGTGCGACGTCGGCGATTACCGGAGTCGCCCCGGTTCCCGTTCCTCCCCCCATTCCACAGGTAATGAATAACATATCCACGCCCTGCAATAGTTTTTCGATCGTTTCCTGGTTTTCCAGCGCCGCCTCCCTACCAATTTCGGGATTGCCTCCCGCTCCCAATCCGCCGGTTAGCTCCTTGCCAATCTGAATTGCACGATCGGATTTGTTAACCTCCAGGACCTGGGCGTCGGTATTTATAGAAACCAGTTGAACCCCGTCTACTCCCGCCTTTACCATCCTGTCGACTGCATTGTTGCCGCCTCCGCCCACTCCAATGACCATTAGCTCTGCCAGATCGTAATCGTCCGGGCTGTAATTGGCCCGATTTAGCGTCCGGTCCTTTGATGGTCCGTCGGAGGACTCCCTGCCCTCCTCGTCGGGGGGTGATTCCTCTTCTTCCTGGCTGCCCGACCGGTAAAAATCTTCCATGACACCGTCCAGGGGGTCCTGTCCGACTGATTTTTTCTGGTTATCCATCTTGTATCACCCTCTCTACTAACTTTGCATAGTCTTCGGCCCCGTGAGATTTAGGAGCG
>CAYZUF010000020.1:0-12825 GCA_964481645.1 uncultured Thermotogae bacterium | reverse complement strand
CGGACAACGAAGACGGGTTCAGGATCTACAGAAACGGATCGGAGATAGCTACGGTGGGACCCAACGTTACTTCCTACACGGATACCGGTCTGGAGGGAGAAACTTCTTATACTTACCGCGTCTCTGCATTCAACGACGGCGAAGAGTCCGCCCTGGCGGGTGGTGTAGAAATTACAACTCCCATAGCGGTTCCTTCTCCTCCGCGGAGTATCTCTTCCAAGGCACTATCTCCCAACGAGATCAGACTGTCCTGGAACGACAACTCGGACAACGAAGACGGGTTCAGGATCTACAGAAACGGGAACAGGATTGGCGAAGTGGGCCCAAATACTACCAGCTACGTGGACACGGAGCTGAAAGAAGATACCAGCTACACCTATAGAGTTGCCTCCTTTAACGAGGCCGGGGAGTCTTCTCGTTCTTCCGGCCTGAGGGTGACGACTCCCGTCGAGATTCCCGCTTCTCCTGGACAATTACGCTCGGAGACCCTTTCCTCCTCGGAAGTCAAGCTGACCTGGAGGGACAACTCGGACAACGAAGACGGGTTCAGGATCTACAGAAACGGGAACAGGATTGCCGAAGTGGGCCCGAATACCACCAGTTATACTCACGAGGGACTGAGCGGAGATACCCGCTACTGCTACCAGGTGGTAGCTTACAACGCCAGCGGAGAGTCGAGCTCCACGAACCGCAACTGCTCGATGACCAAGCCGGCGATACCGGATATGCCGGGGAACGTCCGAGCTAATCTGTTATCCCCGAGTCGGATAAGAGTTACCTGGAGCGATCCCGCGGACAACGAAGCCGGATTTAATATCTACCGGAATGGAGCCCCGGTAGCTACTATGGGGTCAGATACAACCACCTACGTAGATACCGATTTGGCTCCGGGAACGTCCTACTCGTACGAAGTGTCGGCTTACAACAACTCCGGAGAGTCCGGTCTAAGCGGGTCCGGAAGCGTAAGAACTCCGGAGGCGGAAGTAGAAGAAGAGCCCAAAGTGGAGGAACAACCCAGCCCAGGACCCGTGGTAGGACAGAGGGAACTGCTGGCCGGCATAGGAATCGTAGTTATGGTCATGGGCTACATTTACTCCGAGATGGGATAGTTCCGTTGGTCTGGCTCAGGATAAAGGTCAGGCCCCGGTTTTCCAGGACCGAGGCCTGACCGGCTCTCATTCGGCACTTAACTGAGAATACTTAATTTCTGACCGGCCCCGGTCCCCCCGACCGGGGCCACTTGTTTGTTATTGTTGTTCCGAGTTTTCTCGCTCGGTCATTGTTCACAACCTCCAAACCTCTTAAAATTAAGCTGGAATACTTCGCCCTGGCCTCTCTTGGTTTTCTTCTAATGAGAGGTAACGATATAATTCCATTGAATAGGGGCAGGGTGGTAAGTCGAAAAAATTAGGAGGTAAATAACTTGCGAAAACCATTCATCGCATCCAACTGGAAACTTCACAAGACCAGAGAGGAAGCACGAGAGTTTTTAAATAGTTTTAGGGAAAAGGTAAAGTATGTTTCGGAGGTAGAGATAGGTCTAGGTCCGACCTTTACCTCGCTGGACGCCGTGAGCGAGGGTATTCAGGGGACGGGGATCAAGCTCTGCGCTCAGAACGTTTACTTTGAGGACCAAGGGGCTTTCACCGGAGAGGTCTCTCCCGAGATGCTGGCGGAGCTGGGAACGGATTACGTAATTGTTGGCCACTCGGAGAGAAGACAGATTTTTGGGGAGACGGATAGGACAATCAACCGGAAGTTACACGCCGTCTTCGATCACGGAATGAAACCGATTCTCTGTATAGGGGAAACGGAGGACCAGAGGGCGGAGGGAGAAACGCAATCCGTATTGCGGAATCAGCTTAAGAACGATCTGCGAGGTATCTCCTCCGATCAAGCCGGCGAGATGGTGGTTGCCTACGAACCAATATGGGCGATCGGCACCGGTGAATCCGCATCCCCGGAGGACGCCCAGGCCGGTTGCAGGTTTGTCAGGGAACAGGTTAAGGAAGTAGTTGGGGAAGAGGCCGGGGATAGCCTCCGGATCCAGTATGGAGGAAGCATCAAGCCCCACAATGCCGAAGAGCTTATGAGTCAGCCGGATATCGATGGCGGTCTGGTGGGCAGTGCCTCCCTGGAACCGCAATCCTTCTCGGATATAATCTCGATCACCGAGGAACTTTCTTAGTTAGTTGATGGTTTCCCGGGAGAAGGGACTCTCGTTGGTTGGAGTGGACTCTAGCCCTCTTTGACCACGTATTGCATATCCCTTGTGTTATAGGCAGCTCCTACCTCCCCCTGGTTGTCCAGGGCGATAAGGCCGGCCCGTGATCCGGTAGAATCTTCTAATCGAGAGATCGCTCGCTCCCCGGCGGTTTGAACCTGGAGCCCGTTTTCCAGACCGTAGATAGCTTCCCGGGCCAGGTTGACTTTGATGATCGCTTCCCCGATGCCGGTGGTGGAGACTGCACCTTGGCGGTTACAGTAGAGCCCCGATCCGATGATTGGTGAATCTCCCACCCTTCCTTTCATCTGGTTTCTGATTCCCCCGGTGGAGGTGGCTGCGGCAAGTACGCCGTCGGCCAGGGCCACCGCTCCAACCGTATCCGATCCCTCGGCCAGCTTCCCCAGCCGGGAGAGCTTCTCCTGGTAGGGAAGACCGGCGAGCTTTTCGTTTATTTCCTCCCACCTCTCTCTGGCCTTGGGGGTCTTCATCTCCTCGGCTGGTTCCAGCCCGTAATTTCGACCCAATTCGCTTGCCCCCTCCCCTTGAAGCAGGACGTGCGGGGTCTCCTTCCTGACCGTATTCGCCAGGCTGATCGGATGTTTGATCCTCTCTACGTTGATGACTCCCCCTGCGGAGAGGTCGCTCCTCATAATGGCCGCGTCCAGGCGAGGGTTCCCGTCGAGCTGGAGACTGGCCCCGTAACCCGCGTTCAACAGATGGTTCTCTTCTAGTATTCTTACCGCCGCTTCGACTGCCTTGAGGGGGTCGGCCCGAGTGGCTCCTCGATCGGCGGCCTCTTCCAGGGTTGCAGCTCTTTCTTCTTTCTCTTCGGAGGGGATCCTGCCCGCGCCTCCGTGGAGGGCGATAAGCATCTCCTACCCCAGTTCCTCCGGGGCGATATCCCCGCGGAGCACTTTCGGGGGGTCAAAGGAGAGATCGAGCACCGTGGAGGGCTCTCCGCTCATTTCTTCTTCGGACTGGATAAAGAGATCCACGATCCCCCCGAACTCTTCCACTATCCTGTCGAAATCGGTCATCGGGGGGTCGCCCGACTTGTTGACGCTGGTTCCCACCAGGGGAAAGGAGACGTTTTCCTCCAGACTCCGGAAGGAATCGCTGTCCGGGACCCGGATTCCGACTTTCTTCTCCCTGCTGACCGAGACCTGAGGGGCATTTGGGCCGGCGGGAAAGATTAAGGTGTAAGGCCCGGGGAGAAGTCTGTCCACCAGCTCTCTCTGTTGGTCCGAGAGGTCCGGGACGTAGTTGGATATCTCCTCTTTGGAAAACAGGTGCAGGGATAGCGGTTTCTCCTCGCTTCGCTGTTTAACCCGATATATCCTGGATACGACGGATTCAGATCTTCCGTTTCCGCCCAGGCCGTAGACCGTATCCGTTGGGAAGACCATGAGGGCTTCTTCGTGAAATACGTCATCAATTTCCATCTCGTCGTCAATTTCTGGCAACCCTGTCACCTCCGGTAGTCTTCATGGTAAAGTAATTGGTCCGTGGATGTTTCCCTGGCAGAATGTCCGCTCTGAGTCTATATTTCGGAGTGATCGTGTCTCTTGGGACCGGGATTCACCTGGAGCTGACGAAGTGGACCACGTCCCCATCCTCGATTTCGTAATTCTCCCCCCGACGGTTCAATAGACCGCCCTCTCTTGCCCCTTTCATATCCCCCTGATCCAGCAGTTCGTCGATGGAGACTACCTCGGCGTAGACGAAGCTTTCGGCGAAGTCGGAGTGAATCTTGCCTGCGGCCTCCAGCGCGGTCGAGCCCTCCGGGATCGTCCAGGCCCTAACTTCGGGGCCGTCGGTGGTATAGAAGGTTACCAGATCCAGCAGGTCGTATCCCGCCCTGATCAGCCGGTCGAGAGCCGTCTCCTCCAGCCCCCATTCGTGCAGGTATTCCTCTATCCCCCCCTCCTCCAGATCCAGCTCTCTTACTTCCGCCTCGATCTCCGCATTGACTGCCAGGGCGGATGTATCGTCCTTCCTGGCGTGTTCTTCCACGGCTTCCAGGCACTCTTCCGGCGGATCCTCACCGACGTTTGCCACGTAGAGAACCGGTTTCGCGGTTAAGGGGGATACTCCTTTCAAGTCCTGGAGCTGGCGAGAAGTAAACTCGTGTTCCCGAATCGGAACCCCGGCTTCCAGGGACTCCTTTAGTTCTTCGTACATCTCCCGGAGATCCTCTTCCTCCTCCTCGAGGCCACTTAGCCGATTTTCCACCGTCTCCAGATCCTTGAGCAGGAGTTCGGACTTAACCGTCTCGATGTTTTTACCGGGTTTAACCTCTCCTTCCTCGAAGGGAACGTCGGGGTTCTGGAAGCAGCGCGCCACGTGAATTAGGGCGTCGACCCCCCGAATTTCGGCCAGGAACTGATTCCCGAGACCTTCGCCCCGGTGAGCTCCCTCCACGAGTCCGGCCAGATCGTAAAATTCTATTGTGGTATATACTTTTTCTTTCTCCGGAAATAGTTTCGCCAGGCCGTCCAGCTGCTCGTCGGGCACCTTCACGGTCCCGATCTGGGCTTCGGTTGTACAGAAGGGGTAGCCCTCTACCTCCGCTCCGGCCGCGGATAAAGCGTTGAACAGGGTAGATTTACCGACGTTGGGCAGGCCGAGAAAACCACAACTGAAGCCCATTCCTCTACTCCCTTGTCCGATTAATCATCCGATTCTTCCTCTTCTTCCTCCTTCTCCTCCTCGTATCCTTCCATGTAATTTCTGAAGAAGGCGACAAGGACCCCGATAAAGAGCCCCAGAACCCCGGCCACGGCCACGTTCTGTTTCGTGTTAGAGCTCAAAGGCTTTTCAGGGATCACCGCGTTTTCCATCATACGAATGGAGCTCTCTTTTTCTGCCTTTGCTATCCGCGCCTCTTCCAGATTTGAAGATAGAGAGTTGTACGTGTTAGTTAATTGTGACAACTTTCTTTCAAATCGATTTAGCTTGAGCTCCCCCTGGTCAATTTGCGCTTGTTTTTCGTTAATCTTTTGCTGAAACTCTTCTAACTTAGCTCCCAAGTAGCTTATTTCTTCTTCAAGAGAGGCTATGTCTGCCATTACAGTTGCTTTTTGTCTGCTCAGGGTAAAGTGGAGGTTATTGATCTCTTGATCTTTAATTTTAAGTCCCCCAAACTTGGATAAAATATCCCCGCCGTCTGCAGCATCGGACTCAGTGCCTGATTCTGTGGCTTCGCCCTGAAGTAAGTTCCACAGGCTTTCGCTGGGAATTGAACGTTTTAGTTCGAGAAATCGTGGTTCCTCGTCTAAGGTCTTCTGCAGAGAGTCCAGGCGAGCTTTCTTTTCCGCCAGAGTTGCTTTTTTGTCTTCCAGGTTCGATAAGAAATTCTCGTATCTTCCCTTGAGAACACTGACTTCACTTTTCAATACCTGGAGGGGGTTTTCTTTGTTGAACTCGAGTTTCTCCTTTTCAACCGTTTTCAACTCTTGCTCCACTTTGGAGAACCTGCGAGAGATGAATTCGAAGGATCGTGAAGTTTCGCTGGCAAAGAGATCCGTATTTCTCTGGATAAACAGTTCGGCCCATTTGTTAGCTATGTTTTGTAACTTTGCCGGGTCGCTCCCCTTTACCTCCAGGGTCACTAAGGGCATCTTTTGATCTCGATTGGAATTGTCGGACATTTCGATAGTTATAGAAAGTTTCTCTTCCAAGGAATTTACGGAAGTAAGCTCTCCCGAAGAATTTTTTAACTCCAGATCGGAGATAATCTTCTGGAGTAAATCGTCGGCCAGAGCGGATGTCTCGTAAACGATATTTGGCAGGCTTACGGTGGTGAAGCCGTCCCCATCGTCAGAGGAATCACTTACGATTTGTTCGGAAATTCTGGGGGTAATCAATAACGTCGCCTGGGTTCTGTAGATAGGGGGGCGGGTTACAGAATAACCGGTTGCCAGGCCCACTGCAACTACGAAGACTGCCAGAATCAGCCATTTTTGCTCCCAGATAACGTTGATATAATCGCGCAGATCGACTTCGTACTCGTAAGGATCGTTAAGGTTGTCTTCCATAGGTTTTACTCCTCCCGGCTAATTTGGGAAAGTTTAACCCGGGTCCAGGTTGGTTGTCAATTACCGGTGTCGACGGATTCGGTAACGTACCTCCGTGGCACCCCTCTAGAGTTCCTCGATGACTACTTCGTCCCCCGAGCTGATCTCTCCCTCCACTATGGCCACCACCCTCCTCCTCCCGTAGGCCGAGGAGCTGAAGATCGTAATGCACCGGTCGCCGAACATCCGGGCCGGAACGTTGGGCTGATGGGATCTTATGAGGACTTTCTTATCCAACCTATCCATTGCCTGGCCAAAGTAGTCCCTTCCCAGCTGGGGCCGACCGAATCCTCCCCCGAGCACGTACCCTTCTACCTCGTTGAAATCCCCCCAGGTTATCTTTTCCCAGTCCTGGCTGCCTCCCTGAATCCCTTCTATCTCTTCCCGGGAATCGAGGTCGGGAAGGCCCCCGTGGGTGGCGATAATCCCGTTCCAGGCCAGAGCCAGGGGGAGCCGGGAAAGTAAATCTTCGTACTTTTCTCTATCTCCTGGTGATAAGTCGTTCCAGAAGTTGACCGGTCCGAACCGGCGATATTTGATCCCTTCGTGATTTCCCTGGAGCAGCACCACCCGGTTCGGGTGGTCGGTTTTCTGCTTGAGGAGAAAAGTTACGTTCTCCTCGGATCTGGGTCCTCTATCCACGTAATCTCCCAGAAAGACCAGGGTTGTACCCGGGTGGAAGTAATTCTCGAATACGGTTTGGGAAGCTTCCAGGTCGCCGTGGGTATCGCCGACGAAAACCAGCCTCTCCGGGTTGGAGGGGGTAACCAGATTACCTTCTTCGGACAGGATCTCGTGTATTTCCTCGAAATCGAGTTTCATGGACGTATTTTAGCCAAAATTGGGGGGAAGTACAAACAAAACTGTGGTAGGGGGACACTAAAGCAATCGGCAGTTTTCGCTAAAATCTTAACAACCCTTCTCGTTCCCTTTAAGGTCCGTGAACCAGCTCCCGGAACTCATGCCTACCTCCCCTCAGCGTCCGCCCAGGCAGATCGCGGAAATTCCTGACTCGCGTGCTCAAACTTTTGCCTTCATGGGATCGGGTCTCACTTACAAAAAAGTTTTCTTCTAAAAAATTTGGTCCCATTCCCTTATGGCAATATCCCTCCCCGGGGCTCATCGCCGATATATCTCAGATGAGCCCCGGTTCGGTCAGACATATGCGCTCGCTCCCTAGGATTTTCCGCGCTCTGCCTGGATGCAACGGTGAGAACAAAAACGCGCATAAAAGACTTTTTTACACTATCTGTGGCTCACCCTCGGTCTTTAAGATCGGAGGGATAAGGCTCGAGGGTCAATAGCCCCTAGGATTTTGGGCGGTCTAGTTCGCGGGAATCGGGACAAATGGCTGAAAAGGATTTTGCGGGGTTATGGGTCCCGATTGGAGCTAGTCTTTTGCCTCACCGGGATATGTAGGAAACCCTGGGATCGAGCAGATCCCGTAGCCCGTCTCCCACCAGATTGAAGCCAAGGACTGTAAGGATGATTGATAGTCCGGGGAAGATCGCCGGCCACGGAGACAGCGCCATGAAGGACTGGGCCTGCTTGAGCATCAAGCCCCAGGAGGGATGGGGAGGCTGGATTCCCAGACCGAGATAGCTCAGGGCTGCTTCGGCTAATATTGCCAGGGCGAACTGGGTGGTGGCCTGAACTACGATCGGAGAACTCAAGTTCGGCAGGATATGAAAGATGATAATGGAGAAATCTGACCTCCCGGAGGCTCTGGCCGCCTCCACGAACTGGCGTTCCCTGATGGTTAGAAAATTCCCTCGGGTGATGCGGGCGAATATGGGAATGTTAAATAATCCTATGGCGATCATCGCGTTCGTGAGGCTGGGGCCCAGGGTGGAGGTTATTAAAATCGCGGTAATCACGGGTGGAAACCCGTAAAGGATGTCTATAAACCTCGAGACGGCCGAGTCTACCCATCCCCCAAAGAACGCGGATACGCTTCCGGCGGGAAGGCCGAAAATAATTCCGATTGATACCGCCATAAATCCTACCAGGAAACTATTTTTCGCCCCGACCATCACTCTACTCAATACGTCTCGACCATATTGGTCCGTACCGAATAAGTGGGCGGGTGAAGGAGGGAGGAGCCTTTGATCGATATTCATCGGGGCGGGATCGTAAGGTGTAAAGAAAAAGCTGCCCAAGGTGGCAAATAACACTAACAATACGATTGTACCGCCCACCAGAATATGGATGGTTGCCCATCTCTCCGGAAATTTCACCGGGGGAAATCCGGCCTTGTTCATGTGACCTCCGCGGTTAAGTCAACCTGATCCTCGGATCCAGCCAGCTGTAAGCTAAATCCACGAGAAAATTAATCAATATGATCGCTCCCACCAGCACTGTGACTATTCCCTGGACCAGTTGAAGGTCCCGCTGGCTCACTCCGAGTATTAACAACCTGCCCAGGCCGGGAAGGTGAAATACGCTTTCCACCACCACCGCGCCGGCAAGCAGTTGACCTATCTGGAGGCCGATCAGTGTCAAGGAGGAGATAAATGAATTACTAAGCACGTGTTTATAGAGGACCTTGCCTTCGGGAAGACCCTTCCCTCGGGCGGTTGAGACATACTCCCGTGAGAGTACCTCTAGGGCGGATGACCTGATCATTCGAGTGAGGGCCGCGGTCTGAATTGCGGCTAGTGTGAGGACCGGCAGCGTCAACGAACGTAGTGCCTGGATTGGACTTGTACCCCACTCCGTAAACCCCCCGGCCGGTAAAAGGTCCAGCTTTACTGAAAACAGTAATATCCCCAAAATACCCAACCAGAAAGAGGGAACCGATATCCCCAGCTGGGATATGGTAATTATTCCAAAGTCTCCAAACTTCTGATGGTGAGTGGCAGAGAAGATCCCCAGCGGGAGGGCTATAGCTACAGAAAGGATTGTAGCCAGGCCCGCCAGGGGGATAGTAACCCGGAGTCTGGAAAGGACCAGGTTGGTCACGCCCTTCTGGTAAAAGATGGAGTCGCCTAGATCCCCCAGTATCAGGCCTTTTATCCAGTTACCGTATTGAACCGGTAGGGGCTGGTTCAGTCCTAGTTCTTCGCGCAATTGTTCCAAGCTGGCGGGTCTCGCGTTGACTCCCAGTATGAGCTGGGCTGGATCCCCCGGGAGGGCTCTGACGACGAGAAATACTACCAGGGAGACTAACACCAGGGTAAGGCCGAGTTCGACCAGCTTTCTCAGAAAGTATCCAGCCATGTTTGGGGAGTTGTAACTTCGTTTATTTCTCCTTCCAGACCTCTGTAACATCGGCAGCAGGAATGGGATAATCCACCCACCAATTTTGCACGCTCTCCCTCATCGCGGGTAAGCTGGGAGCAGAGAAGAGAAAGGCCACGGGGACCTCTTTTCCAATGATCCATTGAGCAACCGCGTAAAGTTTTCTCCTGATTTCTCCGTCCATTTCTCTTTCCGCTCGGCGTATTACTTGCCGGAGCCTTTCGTTGTCGTATCGGAAATAGTAATTCGGCTGAGCGTAAATTGAGATATCGAAGGCTTCCGAGTGGCCGATAATGGTCAAGTCGTATTGGGCGTTCTGAAAGACCTTATCGTACCACTGACCCCAGCCGATCTTCTTTAACTCCAGATCGATTCCGACTTTTCTTAATTGTTGAGAAATTATCTTTCCCGAATTGACTGAAAGCTCGTAAGGAGCCGGTAGGGTTAGTGTGGCCTCGAATCCTTCCGGATATCCGGCGCTCCGTAATAGCTCCTTCGCCCTCTCCGGGTCAGAAGAATAGAGCCAGGATAAATCCAGGTAATTCGGGTTCGATGGACTCATGTGACTGCCTATAGGGACCCCAAAGCCGAAGGTAACCCCCTTTATTATTTCCTCTCGATCAATTGCGTAGTTGATCGCCTTTCTCACCAAAGGGTTGGAGAACGGCTGGCGCGAGTTGTTCATGGCAAGGATTACTTCCCAGGTTGTCACTCCGGAAAGAACCTTAATCCCTTCCGCGTCTTGGAGGGTACTGGCGTATTGGGGGCCGCTAAGGTAGGGAATTACGTCTATATCACCGGCCCGTAAGGCGGCTATTCTCGTATTTACGTCGCCGATAATTTCAAAGACGACTTTATCCAGATAGGGCAGCGACTCGTCGTAGTAGTCTTCATACCGGGTTAAGGTGACGCTCGTACCCTCCCTTCGGCGGACGAACTTGAACGGTCCGGTGCCGACGGGATGGGTAGAGAGGTCTTTTATCCCTTTGGGGAGAATTACCGAATCCCCCCGCGCCAGGTTGAACAGAAAGATCGAACTCGGCTCGGAGAGTTCTATCCTGACGGTCAGCGGAGATACCACCACTACGTCTTCGATAGAAGAATAGTATTCCGGGTTAGCAACAGCGGCGGTTTGATTCCTCGCCCTATCCAGGGTGTATTTCACGTCTTGGGCACTGAATTTGTCGCCATTATGGAAGGTAACCCCTTCCCGGAGGCGGAAGGTATATGTTTTTCCCTGGTTTGAGGTCTCCCAATCCTTCGCCAACGATGGAACGATGTCTCCACCCCTGTCTATCCTGACCAAGCCCTGGTAGACGTTATTGTACAGCACGCGGTCGATGACGGCGGACGAATTCGTCGTGGGGTCCAGCGCCGGTAGCTCCGCAGGTAAGGCAACCCTCAGCGTTCCACCGTACTTGGGGTCAACGGACTGGGCGGAAACTACGAGGCAACCAAAGAACAGTAGCGCGAGCAGAATATAAAAAAATTTGGGCAATATAGAATGAATCATCTTTACCCCCTATGGGGTACCAGAGGGTGCTCTCCTAAGTTTTTGTCGATCAATTGTAGGTTTACCGGGGTTCAAGTTCTAGTCAGCCCCGGTGGGGCCTTTCGCTTGTGGGAGGTCCCTTCGACTATATCGTATACGTGATCGATAAAGTCGGAATCGAGGCAGGCTTCTATCTTCGTCTTTTCCCGGCTGAAGTCCAGGTCGTGCAGGAAGTATAGTACCCGGTCTAGCCTTTCGTAGCTACCTCCTAGTTCCTCTTCGTCGGTTTGTCCTTCCCAGAGCCCCGCCGAAGGTGGTTTTTCAATTATCGACCCCGGAATCTCCAGGTGCCGGGCCAGCGGCTTGAGTTCGGTTTTGTAGAGGTGGCCCAGTGGCGCCATGTCCGCCGCCCCGTCCCCGTATTTTGTAAAGTAACCCAGC
This sequence comes from uncultured Thermotogae bacterium, assembly GCA_964481645.1. GTDB lineage: Bacteria > Bipolaricaulota > Bipolaricaulia > M55B111 > M55B111 > JAGXLP01. The sequence goes on along the minus strand of CAYZUF010000020.1, from coordinate 1,349 downwards.
AGCCATTCGGAAAGGTTTCCGGTGCCCAGTACCAGACCTTCCTTTTGGTTTGCGACGGCGTAAAGCAGGGTCATCCGTATTCTGGCTTTCAGGTTAGCTTCTGCCAGCTCCGTCAATCCGGGAAGCTCCCTCTTAAACGCGGCCACTAGATCGTCGATCCGTACTTGCCGGAGTGGTAAATCGAATTCTTCTTCCAGTCGGTTTACGTCCTTTGTATCCGCCTCCGGGGTGGTCCTTTCCGGGAAGAAGAGTGGCTCCAGGCTCTCTTCGGGGAGGGCTCGTTTGGTCAATACCGCGGTCAGGCTGGAATCTACTCCTCCGGATAGTCCTACCACCGCCTTGTTAAAGCCGATATTTGAACGTTTCTCCGAAATAAAATCCTCGATCCGCTTTGCTTCTCGCTCCGGTTCGTAGTTGCGTAAGTGTTCTTTTAGACCCATTGGGGTTTTCACCGATCCTCTATAATCCCTTTATTTTTTCTTTTACTATCTCCGCTTCTTCGTTCAGCCTCTTTCTCCTCGATTTTAGTTCCCCGTAGTTCTCCAGCTGAATTTCTCCCGAAAGCTTTTGGTTAACGTTTTCTAATTTGCGGTTGATCACTTTTAGTGCTCGCTGCCACTTCTCTCTGGCAGTCTCTCGATTACCGCGTGAGTAGGCTATATCCCCCTGCAGAACCATGGCCCGCTGGAAGTCGGAATCCATAGATAAAACTTCCTCTATGAGCTCCTTCGCTCGATCCAATTTGTTTTCACCTGCCGCGATTCTGGCCAGGTAATATTTTGCCTTCACCCTCCCCGACTTTTCGCCGTCCAGTGCGAGGTACTTCTCCAGACTGCTTTTTGCCTTTTCCAGCTCTTCCTGATTTATGTAGAGGCTACCGAGTTGAAGGTAGAGTTTATAGGGCTCGAACTGCCCCCGGGACTTTTCGAAGTACTCCAGGGCTTTTTTCTCGTTTCCCAGCTGCCGTTCAGTGATTCCAAGGTAGTAGTAGACATGTCTTGGCTGAAAATCCAGTTTGAGGCTCTTTTGTAGGCGTTCTTTGGCCAAGTAGTAATTGCCGTACTTGAGCTGGTTTCGGCCCTTTCCCATCAACACGTTTGCCCTCCAGTCCCTGTACGCAAAGACGGTCACCGTCAACAGGAGGGCAGCGACCAGGCCCAGGATCAGGAAGCGGCTGAGGCCGGGAAATCTTAACCTCCAACTGGTCTCTCCGAAGACTTCCGAGTTGAGCAGTCCAAGGAAGGTCACGAAGGCAAAGGAAGATGCGGGGAGGTGGGCGGGGAAGCTGACGCCGGAGTGGACGATGAACCCAACGGCCCCGGCAATCAGGGCCAGTCCCAGGATTACCT
>CAYZUF010000019.1:0-14157 GCA_964481645.1 uncultured Thermotogae bacterium | reverse complement strand
CGGGGTTGTCGGAATGTACGTATAGCTTTTAATCGAACCACAGTGGAATTGAAATTTAATATTTCTCGGCGGTCCTTCCAGTGCAATTCCCTTTTAATCGAACCACAGTGGAATTGAAATAACTGTATCACTATCATAATCCTTTATAGTTGGCCTTCTTTTAATCGAACCACAGTGGAATTGAAATATACGATAACGATAGACCCCTCAGACACCGCTTCAACGCTTTTAATCGAACCACAGTGGAATTGAAATATTAATAAGCAGCTAGGGTTTGCTTACATCATTCCCTCTTTTAATCGAACCACAGTGGAATCAGTGGAATTATCGAAGTAGAAAAACCTTCGAAAACCTGTTAAGGATTGAAACTTAAGAAAACTATATAAGCTACTGAACAGCCATTGCGTCAGCTGGGTTCAGGCCTGCTCCCCTTTGGTGGGGGAGAGGTTTCGAGTAATCAACATCGCTCAAGGAAAAACTGGAGAGAAACTCCTCCCGGTCGCAAGACACCCTTCCCCGCAAATTTTGCTGATAACTAAGGTAAGAATGTACTATGATTGTAGAGACAAGGTGGGTTGTTACCTGACTCCGGTGAAGTACTACGAGAAAGGGAGCGCTTAAAACTTTCAGGGGGTAAGATGTCAGAGACTACGAAGAGACCAATCATCGGTATAACTCTGGGCGATCCTTCGGGGATTGGACCCGAAATCACAGCTAAAGCTTTGAGCAAAAGGGAAATCTATGATATTTGCCGACCACTTGTAGTAGGTGACTACGACGTTATGGTCCAGGGGCGTGAAATTGCCGGGGTGGGGCTAGAAGTCCACTCAATCCAGGAACCCGGTGAGGGCGGGTACGAAGGGGGAACAATCGATCTACTGGATCTGGATAACGTGGACGTGGATAGCCTGCCTCTCGGCGAGATAAGTGAGGTCGCGGGCAGGGCGTCCCTGGAGTACATCGACAAGGTTATCGATCTAGCTCTTGCCGAGGAAATCGACGCAACCGTAACCAATCCGATTCACAAGGAAGCAATACACAGGGCGGGTTCTGACCACCCTGGTCATACGGAGATCTACAGGGATAGAACCGATTCGGAACGGGTAGCGATGATGCTGGTAAAGGACGATTTTCGGGTAGTTCACGTCAGCACTCACGTCTCCCTCCGCGAGGCCTGCGAGCTGGTAAAGAAACGCAGGATCCTGGAGGTCATCAGGCTGGCGGACGAGGCGATAAAAAACCTGGGCATTCCCCACCCCAAAATAGCTGTGGCTGGTTTGAATCCTCACGGTGGCGAAGGGGGATTATTCGGCGACGAAGAACTCCGAGAGATCGGACCTGCAGTCGTCGAAGCCCGGGACGAAGAGATCGATGCGGAGGGCCCCTTACCCCCCGATACTGCGTTTGCTAAAGTCAATGGCGGTAAATACGATATCGGAGTCGCCATGTACCACGATCAAGGACACATTCCCGCAAAACTGGTCGGCTTCATCTGGGATAAGTCTCAGGAAGGCCCGACGGAGGTGAGCGGGGTCAACGTGACGCTGGGTCTGCCGATTCCAAGAACTTCCGTCGACCACGGGACGGCCTTTGATAAAGCCGGAGAAGGTCGAGCCCTGCCGGACAGCTTGACCGAAGCCATCAGACTGGCTGCGCGGTTCAAATCCTGAGCTCCGGCGGTAGCGGCAACAATTTTTATTCGGTTACTTCATTTCGAAATAACCCCTTTGCCTTTATCATGACTTGCTCGGAGCCAAAGCCCCCGGCCTTAGTTACCACCGGTATCCGGCTGCCCTGAAAATAAATCGAAGTTATGGGTATGAAGGGCTCCAGCTGGCCCACTACATCCAGCTGCCGGATATCCAGGGATTGGAAAACTGCCTTTGCCGTATCCCCGCCCGTAAGAAAAAGCCCGGAGATACTTTGCGCTCGAAGGATCTCGGCAGCCAACTCCCCTAGCCCTTCCCCGATCCTTTCCCGTCTGGACGGGCTGAGCGGTTGAGGTTCGGAGGGGGTAAACACGGCAACGTCCCTCCCTCCCTTCAAGTCCTCTAAAACTCCGGAGATAACAACGGGGTTATGCCCTTCTTCGGATATCTTTTCCAGAGATTCTAGCTGGACCTGGTGGGGTCTCACCTCAGGGTCCTTTTCCTCTAACAGGGAAAGTTGCCTCCGGGAGGCAGTGTTTATCGAACCACAAATGACCAAAGCGGGCTTATTCCCCGGCCTGGCCGGGAGAGAGTCCCCAATGGAGACTTTTCCAGGGTAAAGCGCTCTGAAAAGCCCGGAGCTTCCTACGGGGAGGGGATTCAAATCCAGTTCCCCGATGGCCCCCGAGATCTCTTCAAGGTCGCTTCTTTCCGCCGCGTCGGGGATCACCAGCTGGGCGCCGTTTTGGTATAAACGCCGGATCGTTTCTTTAATCGCCTCTTTCCCCTCGGTTATCTTCCGGAGGGGGATCGAATGAGTGGAAAAGGAATTCATCGCTTCCTCGAAAAACGAAGGTAGGTGAGAGGTGGTAAGTTTTAGAGACGGATGAGAGGCATACTCGGTCCGGGTTACGGGTAACCCGTCTACCATGTGGTACCCGCCTACCGTCTTCCGGCCAAGCTCGGGCAGTGCCGGGGCGAAAATAATGAGGTCAAAGCTCTCCTGGCCACCCATCGCCTCGAGCTCGCTTACGATATTTCCCCGCAAAGTAGAATCAATCTTCTTGTATTGGGGGCCCTGAAAGGAAGACAGGGTAGACAGAAGGTCCCGCACTTTTCTTTTGGCTTCTCTTCCCGCAAACTCCCGAGTTTCGGTATCAATAACGGTGCAGGAGTCCCCACTGTGGCTGGGTAAATTGACTTCTTTTGGGTTCAGTTCAAGGCTCGTATTAAAACCCGCCTTCGTGGCCAAAGAGGCAATTTCACCCGCACCGGTCAAATCATCGGCCAATACGAGGAGATTCTCTTCGCGCTTCGTCATTGAACCACCCTCTCGGTCTTCCATCCGCATCCGCTCGCAACTTAATCCCTGGAGGTAGCTATATCCTCAAACCCCGTGTGAAAACCGCTTAATTCGTGTACAATTAAGGCCCGTAGGGACAAATACCTCTATATTTTCCCGTCGGGTAAACGCCAAAGGGCAGAATTTGAACCGGAAGTACCGTCGATACTCTCGATCCAGCCCCGTATACTGCCCGGGAAGAAAGCGACCTAAGGGTCGACGAGGCGGGCTTGAGTATCCACCGGGTCGTCCAGATTAGCCCGGATCGAAGTAGGTAGACGTATTTCAGGATAGGATAAAGAAGGGTGGTTTACAATCAGCTCCAAGAACGTCAAACGACCCATATTTATCGGCGTAGACATCGGGACCGGGAGTACTCGTGCGGTCGCCTACGACGAAGAATTAAACCGGAGGGCAATACAGCAAGAAGAGCACAAAACGATTTCCGACAAGGGGTCCCAGGCCGAGCAAGATCCGACGGAGATCCTTGCTAACGTAAAACGATGCCTTACCCAGGTAATTGACCGCACCGGAGACGCGGAGGCCGTATCGTTCGCCTCCATGCTGCCCTCTCTGGTCGGCTTCGACGGGAAAGGGGAGCCCCTTACCCCACTCTATACCTGGGCTGATACTAGAGGAGAAAAATACGCGGACCGATTGAGTGAATCCATACCCGATTTCCACTCCAGGACCGGCTGCGTAATTCATCCCATGTATCCCGCGATCAAACTACTATGGCTGCGGGAAGAAAAGCCCGAAACTTTCCAATCCGTGCCTTACTGGGGATCGATAAAAAGTTTCGTTCTTTCCAACCTGGCCGATGAGGGGATAATCGAGGACCAGGGGGTGGCGTCCGCGTCCGGCTTACTCAACACGAATCTGGGGTGGGACGAGGGGATCCTGAGCCTAGTTGAGGTTTCCAAAGACCGACTCCCCAGGCTGGTCGAGGCTACCCGCGAAATTAGGGGAGGAAGTGACTTTTCAAAACTAGAGGATATTCCAGTTTACCCGGGAGCGGGGGACGGGATGTTAGCCCACCTTTCGACTTCGGGGCTGGAAAAAACCCAACTATCCTCCACAATCGGTACCAGCGGAGCGCTTCGGGTTGCTTCCCCGGAGCCGCTGATAGATCCCGAGGGGAAAATCTGGAACTATAACCTCTTTCCCGACTGGTGGATTGGAGGGGGTGCGATAAATAACGGCGGTCTGGCCTTGAAATGGTTCATTGAAAACCTCGGCGTCGGCAGCAAAAAAGATGAGGAAGAAAACACTTACCGGCGGATAGATCGACTGGTTCAAAGGACGGAGCCGGGAGCCTCCGGACTGGTCTTTGCCCCGTTTCTGACGGGGGAAAGGTCGCCTGAATGGAGATCCTATCTGAAAGGGGGCTTCGTCGGTTTGACCCTCTCTCACGGCAGAGAAGAAATGCTCAGAGCAATTATGGAAGGGATAATATACCGAATGAAAGCTATTAGAGAGCTTCTGAGACCGTATCTGGCCGACGAGGTTACGATCCGGGCCAGCGGAGGGTACACCAGGAGTAAGCCTTGGTTGCAGATTCAGGCCGACGTATTTGATTCCAGGATCGAGGTCCCCATTGAAGAAGAATCGGCAGCCAGGGGAGCAGCAATGGCAGCAATGAAAGACCGGGGCGTACTTGAGGAATTCCCCGACCCCGAAATTCGCCAGGTCTTTACTCCTGACCGGGAAAGAGCTCGGCTGTACCAACAGCTATACGAAAACCACATGGAACTTTACCGCTTTCTGGTAAGCTATTACGAGGATTAACCCGGCAATCTTTCCTATTTCTCCCAGCCGTTGAAGTGGATAAGTTTTCCCGGAGGCTTCTTCGGAACGTGGAAAACCCCCTCCTCGTCCCGCCAGTAGTCTATCTCGTCCCGCTCCTCTTCGAGAACTACTTCCTGATCCGGGTAACCCAGTCCTACGGCCAAATCCACGGCACGGCCCTCGGGGATATCCAGTAATTCCCTAATAGACTGCCTTTCCAGGGCTCCCAGAATACAGGATCCCAGCCCCTTTTCCACGGCCCCCAGGCAGATATTACCGGCGGCCAATCCGGCGTCGTGTTTTTCGGTTGCCGGGTCAACCTCCGGATTGATCAGAATAACAACATAGGCCCGCGGCCTTTCTTCCACGGTCGGATTCCAGTCCACGGCACCCGCCCAGTTGGTATAGTCGAAGAGTTCTCGCTCCAGTTCCGGTTCGTCGACCACCACGAACTCCAGCGGTTGCTTGTTCATCCCGCTGGGGGCCAGTCGGGCGTAATTTACCAATTCCTCCAGATCCTGTCGAGAAATTCGCCTGTCCTCGAAGGCCCTAACACTTCGTCGACCAAGGATGGCTTCCGAAACTTCCATGAAGGTACCCCCTTTGCACGTGATTAAGACAGGACGGACGCAGAACCCACCTGAAGGAGTCCGAAATTACCGAAAATAACCGTGAAGGAACCACGAGAGCTCCCCGAAGGAAGAATCAAACCCTCTCTTCGGTCCCGGTCTTCTCCATGAAGTCGTCCAGAAAAGTAATTGAGTAATCTCCCGTCCTGAATTCCTTCTGCCGGATCAAGTCCAGGTGGAGATCGACGTTCGTCTTGACTCCTTCTATTTCAAATCGCCGGAGAGCGGAGACGGCCTTCGTTATCGCGTCGTACCTCTCGTCGGCGGTAATAATCAGCTTCCCCAGGAGCGAATCGTAATAGGGAGTCATCTCGGCACCTTCGTAAATCCACGTATCAAACCTGACTCCGTGTCCACCGGGGATCTGCTTGATATGTATCCGCCCGGAAGAAGGCAGAAAGTCCTTCTCCGGGTCCTCGGCGTTGATCCGGAACTCAATTGCCCGCCCCCTCAGATCGGCGTACTTCTCCGGGACCAGACTCTCCCCGGCTGCCAGCTTTATCTGCTCCTTGACCAGATTTACGCCGGAAATCTCCTCGGAGACCGGGTGTTCAACCTGAATACGCGCGTTTAGCTCCATAAAATAAAAATTCTCGTCCCGGTCGACGAGAAATTCAACAGTACCCAGACTGTTATAGCCGTATTCACGGGCGATAGCGAGAGCGGCCTCTCTAAGCTTTTCTCTGGTCGAGGGAGAGATGCCGGGAGCAGGAGCCTCCTCGATGATCTTCTGATGTCTCCGCTGGGTGGAACACTCCCGTTCGCCGACGTGGGCGAAACTCCCCTCCTCGTCAGCGATTACCTGGACTTCCACGTGCTTGGGCCGGTCGAGGTAGCGCTCGAGATACAGATCCCCGTTCCCAAAGGAGATCTCTGCCTCCTTGGAGCTGGACTTGAACCCGTTCACCAGCTCTTCCTCGTCTCTAATCAACCTCATTCCCCGACCACCGCCGCCGAAAGCCGCCTTGATTATTAAAGGATATCCCAGCCTCTCCGCCTCTTTCTTCAACTCGGGAACGTCGGATATCGTTGCTTCCGTCCCGGGTAACACGTCTACACCGGACTGCCGGGCTATCTCTTTGGATTCAAGTTTGTTTCCGGCAAGTTTCAGGACGGTCGAAGAGGGACCGATGAACTTTATATCGTGGCCTTCGCAGACCTCGGCAAAGTGAGAGTCTTCCGCAAGGAAACCGTAACCGGGGTGAATGGCGTCCGCGCCGCTGATGTCCGCGGCGCCGATTATCGCAGGGAGATTCAAATAACTTTCTTCGGGTTCTTTGGGTCCGATACAATAAGCCTCGTCGGCCAGCTGGACGTGGAGCTGATTTCTATCCGGCTCCGAGTACACCGCAACCGTACTCAGGCCAAGCTCCCGGGCCGCCTCGATGATTCGGAGCGCTATCTCGCCTCTGTTCGCAACTAATACCTTTTCCAAATCAGCTTCCTTCTTCCCCGGACTCCAGCCGAAAGAGTTCCTGGCCGTACTCGACGGGGTCCCCGTCCTGAACACAGATTTCGGCTATCTCCCCGCCCTTCTCGGCCCTGACCTCGTTCATTACCTTCATGGCCTCGACGATACAGACCGTCTCCCCTTCTTCTACCATGTCCCCTACCTCCACGTAAGGAGGCTCCTCGGGGGAAGGACTCCTGTAAAAGGTTCCCACAATGGGGGAGGTAATAAAGTCCTCGTCTTCGGCGGGACCCTCCGCGCCGGTACCGCCTGCTTGCCCCTTACCCGGACCTTCCACCCCTTTTCTCTCCGTCCCGCCCACCCGTACCTGCTCCGAACCGCTTCCTTCGGGATCCGGCTTGCCGGCGGAGTTTTTCTTCAAGGTAACTTGATAATCATCATGTTCAACGCTCATTTCCGTTAGATCGGAATTCTCGAAGAGGTCGATAAGTTCCTTCATCTGACTTATATTCAAGTCCATAGGCACCATTCCCGGTTGACCAAAGGATACATAAGCTGGCTCCGGCTTTCAACGAATGGGGTTTCCGGGCCAGATCCGACAGGTCCCAATCTGGAGGGGCTCGACTGTCACCGCAATCCTGCTCGAGGGCCCGACCGGGCGACCTGGCCGGTAACGTCATTGCAATCCCGATTTTACGAATCTATAATTACACTCGAGGTAAACCGAGGAGGGTTACGGTTGTCACTGGAACAAAAACACGCCGAGCGGAAATATCGGGTCGGCCCGGGTCCGGGTCGGAGCTGGTCCCCCCTTTCGGTCCGGGCGGATGGCGGAATAAGGTTATGAGCAGAAGCCTCCGCTTCCCGATAACAGTCGCCCTCATCTTAGTGCCGCTTATCGTAACGGTCCCGGTTCATCTCGGAGCTCAAACCAGCCCGGACAGTTATCGGATCGAAGTTCGCCTCGACGAGGAGAGGCAGGTCATCCAGGGAAAAGAAAAAATAGAGTTCACCAACGGTCTCTCCGAGCCCACCTCGGAAATAGTCCTGATCCTGCGGGCCAACCTTCACAAAGAGCCCAACCCCTACCTGAGCAAAATCAACCTGGACAATAACTATCCGGCAGGCTTCGACGCCGGATGGACCAGGGTGAGAAAGATTACCGGCCCCGCCGGAACGGAATTGAGTTACCAGTCCGAAAGCTTACCTCCCACCTCGCAAACCTACTCGCTGGAGGAAACTGTCCTCCGGGTCAACCTGGAGGAACCAGTCGCTCCCGGAGAGACAAGTTCTATGGTGGTGGAGTTTTCGACCAAATTTCCGGAAAAAATGACCGGGGACGAGGAGTACTACCGGAAGGTGTACCTCTGGCGGTTCGGCTGGTATCCCACGCTCGCTCCACTCGAGTGGTGGAAGGGGTACGACCGCCGACTCTACAGCCAGAGCAAATTCCGCCCCGCGGATTACGATGTCCGGTTGAACGTTCCGGAGGATTTCACCACGACGGGGAACAAAATGGAGGGAATCACCCAGGAAGGGGACTCGGAGAGAAAGCTGCTCCGATTCGGATTGGACGGAGCTCGGTCCTTCCCCCTGACGGGCAGCACCCGCTATAGAAAGTTCCGCGAGCAGTTCGACAAATTTTCCGTAGAAGTCCTGCATCTTCCCGGTTACCAGGAAAGAGCGAGGGTCCTGGCCTCTTACGCGAACGAGATCCTGAAATTCTACTCGGAGGAGTTTGGGGAATACAAACGGGAAAAACTCTCCTTCGCTCAAAGCCCGATATCCGGATACTTCGGGATGGCCGCGGACGGACTGGTAGTGCTGGGGAATTCCTTTTTCAGCGAAAACGATCTGGTCCTTTCCACTGTCACCAACCGGCTCTCGGAATATCTTATCGCCCACGAGATCGCCCATCAATGGTTCGGGATCGGAGTGGGGGCGGATTTTGACTCCCAGAACTGGATCAGTGAGGCCTTCGCCGAGTTCCTGGCTCTCCGCTATTTCCACCACAAGTACCCCGAATACGGTCCCAACCTTTTCCGGTTCGAGCGGAGCGGGCTGATCAGAAACGCAATTGAATCCCAGCTGGGCTATATCAACCTGAGAGATCACATGTTCGAACTCCCTTACATCGTGAACTTTCAAGACGGATTCGACGAGGCCATAGTAAAACCCACTGAGGACGTGAAATACAACAACGCCACCCAGACCAGGATCTACAAAAAGGGCTATCTGGTCCTGCGAACTCTGGAAGGAGCCATCGGGGAGAAGGCCATGAACGAATTCCTTTCGGACCTGTATAAACGCTACCATGACGGGATAATCGACGTAGATTTGCTGGCCTCCGAAGCGGGAGAGCTGGCCGGAGAAGAGATCCCCGACGACTTTTTCCAGGAATGGTTATTCACGGACGAGTACCTCGATTACGGAATTGACGACCTTTCCACCGAGAAGACCTCCAACGGGGGATATTCAAATCAGATCGTTGTGACCAAATCCGGTTCACTGACTGCTCCGGTGGTACTCCGGGCCACGTTGACTTCGGGAGAAGAGGTGACCAGAACAATCCAGCTGGAAACGGATCGGAAGTCCATTTCCTGGGAGACGCCCAAGAAAATCAAGAAGGTAACCATCGACCCCGGCAGCTTGGTAATGGACGTCAATCGGCTCAACAACCACTACCCGCGGAAAGTCGAGATTTCCTTAGGAGGAAATAAACTCCCCCTGGACGCTTACTTCCTCTTGATCGGAGCGGGAACCGTAACCGGAAGGACGCCCAACAAAGTCCTGTGGACCATCGGTCCGGGTTACGCCCAGGGGAGCTTAAATTTGAACAGAAACCTTTCCTTCTCCGGGGGGATCTCGGTAAAGGGGGATAGTCTATCCAACCTGAACGTCAACGGCTGGCTGGGAGCCCAGGTCGATTTATGGTCGAACCCGGAGACCGGCTCCGCTGCCCAGTACTGGACCCAAAACAGAACCTTAAACCTTCAACTGGAACGAGTTACCGGCGACGAGAGGACGTATAATTTGCTCGCGGGCAGCCTGGATCTCTCCCAGAGCGTCTCGGAGAACAGGAACCTGGAGCTTGGCTCCACCTTCAGCCTGGGAGGAGAAGGTAAATTCTTCCTTTCGGCCCAGGAGTCGGAAAGGATTTTCCCCAACGTATACCTGAACCTCTCCACTTCTCTGGGGTTCGGACTGGGGGACCTGCCCTCACTGATGAAGTTCGGGCTGACCGAACTCAAAAGTTACGGGGAATGGGAAACCGACCCCTCCGGTAAGCTGGGCTGGAATAAATACCTGTTTCCCGGAAATTACAAGCTATTCTCCAGGATTTCCCTGGGCTTTCCGCTTTCCGGAAACGAAAATTATTATCTGGGGAGCCTGGCCCTGGTCAAGCAGGTGAGACAGACCGTTTTCGTCTCCGGGGGCGATACCTGGGATTCCCCGGCCGAGGTCGGACTGGACGACTTCAAATTCGAGCTCGGAACGGCGTTATCCATCCAGGGAAAGACCCTGGGAGGCCTGATGCCCTTTGACTTCACGGTCGGCTACGCTTATCATGGTCAGGATACGGGAAGGCCTTTCTTCAACTTTTCCCTTAGTCTCTAGGGGGAGGAGCAATGGAAGTTTCATATCGTTGGCTCGCTGACTTCCTGGATATAGAGGTATCCAGAGAGGCCGTAGAGGAGTATTCCGAGCGGCTCACCATGGCGGGAGCGGAAGTAGAGGGGATCGAACGGGTGAAGCCCCCCACGGAGATCCTGGTGGGGGAGGTGGTAGAGCTTTCCCCTCATCCCGACGCCGATGACCTCTTCCTGGCCGCTGTGGATACGGGAGAAGGACGGTTATCTACGATCACCGCCGCCGGCAATCTCTACGAGGGAGCGCTGGTTCCCGTTCTCCCCGCTCCGGGCGAACTGCCGGACGGAAAAAAGATAGAAGCCAGGAGCTTTCGAGGAGAAAAGTCGGAAGGGATGCTCTGCTCCAGAGAGGAGCTGGGACTGGAAGATAAGTCCTCCGGGATCTGGGTCCTGGACGGTGGTCGGTTCTCAACCGGGCAGAGGCTGATCGAGAAACTGGAGTACGACGATTACATCCTCAGCTTCGAGATTACAGCCAACCGACCGGACCTGTTAAACGTCCTGGGCATAGCCCGGGAACTCTCCGTCCTCACCGGGAAGACCTTACATAGCCCGCAACCCGAATTCAGCTCCGATCGGGAAGCCAACGTCGAGATAGAGATAGAGGACCCCTCAGACACCCCGCGGTACACCGCCCGCACCCTGACCGAGGTAGAGATCTGCCCCTCTCCGCTCAAGATCCAGCATCGCCTAGCAAAGATTGGCCTCCGGCCGAAGAACAACGTCGTGGACGCCACCAACTACGTCCTGATGGAAATGGGTCACCCCCTGCATGCCTTCGACCTGGACCGGATCGAGGGCAACAAGATCACGATCAGGCGCGCCGGGGAGGGCGAAGAGTTGACCACTCTGGACGGGGAAAGGAGATCCCTGACCGAGGAGAACCTGCTCATAGCTGACCGGTCCGCGCCGATCGCGCTGGCGGGAATAATGGGCGGCCAGAGTACCGAAGTAAAAAGCGGCACCGGGAATGTATTACTGGAGGGTGCCTGCTTCGATCGGAGTCGAATAAGGAGATCTTCCCAGGTCCTGGGTCTGACCACCGACGCCTCCAAAAGGTTTGAAAAAGGAATGGATCCGGAGGCGACGGAAATAGCGATAGACAGGGTTACGGAATTGCTGAAAGAGCAAACTACCTTCCGGGCCGGTTCGAAACTGGTTGACAATTACCCGGCACCCCGGACCCGGAAAGAAATCGAACTACGGACGGGGAGGGCGGAATCCTTGATCGGAGTGGAACTGGAGACGGGGGAGATCCGGAGAATCCTTACCGGGCTGGGAATCACCGTCTCCCGGAAAGACGAAGACGGGTTCCTGACCACTCCTCCCTCCAACAGGGTCGACCTGACCAGGGAAATCGACCTGATAGAGGAAATCGCCCGAATCTACGGCTACGACAGGATTCCAGAGGTTCCTCCCCAGTCGGGGAAAGTCGATTTCTTTACTTCAAAAGAGGAAAAAGTGACGGAAAGGGCAAAGACGCTACTGACCGGACTGGGGCTTTACGAAACTCTTAGTCCCGGATTTGCGCTGGGCACCCGACTTGCGGAGACCGATGAGCTGCTAAACCTGAAGAATCCCATGGGAGAAAAGCGGAGTTCCCTCCGACCGGACGTCGTATCCAGCCTCATCCGGCACGCCGAACGAAACTTCAAGGAAGGGCTCGACTCCCTGGGCCTATTCGAAATTGGCAATGTTTTCCATCGATCCGGTGGCCAACCGGAGGAGAGGACCAAACTGGGCCTCCTGCTCGGTGGAAGGCGGTACGAGGGAGTGGACGGCAAGGCCAGCTACGACTTCTGGGATCTAAAGGGAGTTCTGGAGGATTTTTTCGCTGGTTTATACCTCCCGAATTACCGATTTGAACAGGGAGGACCGGAATATCTCCACCCGGGACGCAAGTCGGAGCTCTACCTGACGGGGGAGAGGCTAGGTTACGCCGGCGAGCTACATCCGGACCGAGGGGAAAGCTACGACCTCCCGGATAGAGTGTATATCGCCGAATTGTCCTTCGACCGACTAATTGCCGAGGCCTCCTTCGAAACCAGCTACGAAGAGCCACCCAGGTTCCCGTCTTCGACCAGGGACCTATCCCTAAAAGTCCCCGAATCGGTCCCCGAAGCCGAAATCCGGAAAACCATCCTCAGCCAGGCTAAAGTCGAACGGGCCTACCTCTACGACATCTACCAGGGTGACCAGATAGAGGCAGGCAAAAGAAGTCTGACCTACGAAATTACTTTCAGGGATAGGGAAAAGACGCTGAGCGACGAAGAGGTCGATAGGATGATGGAGGAAATTAGAGGGGATCTGGATAAAAAAGGAATAGCCCTCCGGGAGTAATGTTTGCGAGAATTTAGGACTACCGGCCCCGGAGAAACCGAGGAAGTCGGCAAGAACCTGATCCGGATATTTGGAATCGATCGGATATTCTGCCTGACGGGACCGCTGGCCGCCGGAAAGACGACTCTGGTCAAGGGTATGGCAAAGCGGCTGGGAATAAAACGAACCATAGTATCCCCTTCCTACGTCCTCCTCCGCGAGTACGAAGGTAACTCCCGGCTCTTTCATCTGGACCTGTTCAGAATCGAGTCGAGCGAAGAGTTCGTCGAGGCCGGCCTGGCCGAGTTCCTGTTACTGGAGGAAGGGACGGTGGCCATCGAGTGGGCGGAGAGGGTCGAAGAGATACTTCCCGAGGAAAGTGTAAGGATCGAGCTGGAACTGATGGGAAAAAACGAACGAAGAATTTCCGCCCGGTCTCTGACTTGATTGGAATCCTGCCCTCAAATATAATTTCACGCCTATCTGCCGAGGTGGCGGAACAGGCAGACGCGCATGGTTCAGGTCCATGTGGACATTTTTCAGTCCGTGCGGGTTCAAATCCCGCCCTCGGCACCAGGAAAGGACAACAGATCTTCATAGCAATGGTAAGCCCTGCTTTTCAACTGAGTCCCAGAGGGGAAGGAAGCCAATCTACATCAATTCCTTTACTAACTACCTTACTCGAATATCCCCAGCCTAGAGCGGGGAAAATCCAGACTCGCGTGCTCAAACGATCCCCTTCATGATGGCGAGTCCTACTTAAGAAAGACTTACTCTAAAAGATTTGGTCTCATTCCCTTGTGGGAATATCCCTCACCACCACTTACTCGGTACTGAGAGTACCTAGTTAAGTGGTGGTTCGGTCAGACATATGCGCTCGCTCCCTAGGATTTTCCCCGCTCTAGGCTGAGGAATCCTCAGGGGGACGAGCTATCAGCTATCTTTACTCCCAGAGATGATGAAGCGAGTCTATTAATTTCCATCGCTTTTCACTATAATTTGTTGGAGGAAGTAACCATGACAAAGCCAATAGTTTTGAAACAAACGGTCGTAGTTGCGGGGCATCCCCGGAGCGGAACCTCCCTGGCCTGCCAACTTGTGGAAAGCGCAGGGGTCTCATTTCCCAGCGACTTCGAAGGCGATGACTACAACCAGGCGGGTTACTACGAAATGGCCGTGAGCAAAGAAGCCTCCAAACTACTGATGAAGGAAGCGATGACGGAGGAAAATACGGAAAAGATGAACGAAGTGATCGAACGGCTGAACGATTATCAGGGCTGGAGTGGCTTGAAACTGGTCCGGGTGCCTGCGGTCTTCTTCTACCGCCACGTGGCCGAAGAGCTAAAGATGGTGGGGATATTCCGCAATC
>CAYZUF010000018.1:0-14362 GCA_964481645.1 uncultured Thermotogae bacterium | reverse complement strand
TCTCTCCTAGGGGTATGTGCTCGGGTTCCCTGAGGCAAGAGATGTCCTTCGACCTGGCCTGGATCGACGGATTTAAGCTCGACTTTCCCGAGGAGGCCCGCTGGACCTTCGAAAGGTTACTTGGAACCGATCCCTCCCCCTGGCTGGAAGCAAAGGCGCGTTATTACCACGTCCTCTTCCTAAATAGGGATAAAGAGGCTTACGATCTGGTGCGGGGACTGCTCAAGGTAGGGAGAAGTTTCCCGGAGACCTATTACGGTAAGCTGGCCACGAGACGAGCTTTCCAGGAGCGAACTGAAGGAGTCGGCCTTTCCAGGCTCGACCACGAGCTGGAGCAATTCAAGAATTCGCTCTCCCGATCCGCCGTCCGGGAAGCTACCTGGAGGCTTTTTTTTAAGAGTTTCAGTGAAGGTAAGTTTTCTCTTGCGCTCGACTACCTGAAATCACTGGAGTCCTATTACGAGGAGACGCCCCCCAGAGTCGACTTCTGGCGCTACAAAACTAGGTTAAGGTCAGAAGACCACGACGAGAAGTATATAACCGTGGTTGGAATTCAGAGAGAGGATCCTATCAATTACTATTCCTTGCTTGCCGGCGAAAAGGGCTGGACCAGGGGTAACTTTCAACTTCGCGAGTCCTGGATGGACCAGGAGGTCGAGCTGGATCGGCTGGAGGTGGAGATGGTCGGGGGAGACTATCCGAGCCAGGTTCAAGAAACTCTGAAGCACTCAATCCAGCTGCGCCGAGCCGGGCTATACCGACCCGCCTTAAATAGGCTGGAGCGATTGAGGTCCAACCTTTTGACCAGGAACTACCTCCTCTTGAAGAGCCGCTGGGAGAGGCTTGCCGGGGAGTACAGGGCTGCGACAAAGGCGGCCACTCGTCTCCTGGATTGGTACTATTCCAGCAATCAATCTCCTCCCCGGGAAGTAGTTCGCGCTGCTTACCCCTCCTTTTATGGGGAAGCGGTGGACCGAGCGGCGGGGAAATTCGGCGTGCCGAGGGAGCTGATTTACGCCATTATCCGCCAGGAGAGTACCTTTGCCCGGAATGCATACGGACTGGCGGAAGAAAGAGGCTTAATGCAGGTAATACCTTCCACGGCAAGGGGTATTGCTCGGGAAATCGACCTCGAGAATTTTCAGCTGGAGGAACTCTTTACTCCTGCCAGGTGCATCGAGATGGGGACATACTATATCGCCAAACAGCTGGGCCGCCAGGAAGACGATATCCGTCTGGCCCTTACTGCTTACAATGGAGGCCCGGGAAATTTGAGAAAGTGGAAGGATCATCTGGGTACGTCCGACCTGGATCTCTTCGTTGAGAGGATACCGCTCGGATATACGGGGGATTACGTGAAATCGGTATTCAAAAATTATCTCGTTTACAGGGAACTTCACCAAAACTAGCCGAGGAAGCCCAGGGGTTGCCCTGGGGAGGAATCGGCTGGTCTTTGTCCAGCAGTCAATCGAGGACTCTTCCCTTAAGAACTGCTGGTTATTACTTGAGTGTATTCCTCTTATCCAGGATGTGACCAGGATCTGGACTCGATTGACTGCTGGGTCTTGTGTTGTAAAAGATCAAAATATTAAGTTAAATTGGTTTTTCTACAAGCCCCGCACTTTGGTTCGGGGTTATTGACTAGAGCCCCTTTGACTCCGGCTTGCAGTTTGCCCGGCGGGAGCAGCCTCTCAGGAACCGTCTCCGGTTTGGCTATGGGACCTCGAGCAGGGATGAGAACTAAATTAAGAACGCTGTGACCAGGTAAATAATCAATCCCAGCCCGGCCAGACCGCCAACGATCAGGAGAATAAGCTTGAAGGCAAATTTTTTCGCGTAACTGCGCTCCTCTTCGGACAGAGTGGGGTCGTTCGGATCCTTTAGCTCGAGCTTGTTGGCCTTTTTTCGCTGCTTGACGAATTTTCTGATTTTCCCCTGTTTTTTGTACACCACGGCCAGGTTATGCTGGGAGTTCACGTGCTCCTCGTTCTCTTCGATCGCTCGCTTGTAAGCGTATTCTGCCCTGTCCAGATCTCCGGCATCGAAGTAAATATTTCCGAGCCGATAGTAAACTCGATCTTTTTTGATCCCGAGCCGGAGGGCGTCCATGAGTTCATCTATTCCTCGGTCGTACTCCTCCCGTTCCCTTAATTTCTGGGCTCGTTCAAGGGCAGTGGAAATCCGATCTTCTTTTTCCGAAAAAGAGAGCTCGGCGTCCGGATCTAATTCGCGGTCATTGACTTTTTGACCTTCTTTATGTCTTTCCATGTTTGATATTTTGGACTTCCCTTTTCCTTTGAGGGATTCCGAAGGAGATAGCTGGGATGAAACATCGGGAAAACCTGGATGGAGCCACGCCAGGAATAAAAGCTTCCCCTGGTGGTGGTGATGCCGTCGTCGGTCTCCAGAAGGGTTTTGGTGGCTGCGTTCCCCAGGGTAACTATAATGGAAGGGTTTATCTCCGCTATCTGCGCTTCTAGATAGGGAAAACAGGCCTGAACCTCTTCGGTTCGCGGGGTGCGGTTCTCCGGGGGCCTACACTTGACGATGTTTGTGATAAAGACTTGACCCCTTTTCAGTGAAACAGAACTTAAGATCTCGGTTAACTTGTTCCCGGCTCGGCCGACAAATGGTCGGCCCTGCTGGTCCTCCTTCCTGCCGGGTCCCTCGCCGATAAAGAGTAGATCTGCATCAGGGTCTCCTTCTCCGGGAACGGCGTTCGTTCGGTTCTCGGATAATCCGCATTTGGTACAGGACGAAACTCGTTCCGCTATCTCCTCCAAATCCAATCGGAACAATCCCTCACTTGAGTGATCAATCACCTTAAGCCCCCATTGGCACCAAAGATGAGACAAGTGGAGCGGGCAACGGGATTTGAACCCGCGACTTACAGCATGGGAAGCTGTCGCTCTACCACTGAGCTATGCCCGCCTGAATCGTATAATTATAACGGGAAGCCCCCTCCCTGGCAAATGGAATGGGTTGCCCGGATTCGGGGGAGCGCGGTCGATACCCCTGATAGTGCCTTTAGGGTTGAATGTCGCCCGCCCCTTTCCTCCGGGTTTGTCGAGAGTAGCCGGAATCAAATAAATTCAGACCGGTCTCAGGGTTCCCGCAAACACCTGCCAGGCCAGGGCACTTTTGGCGAGCAAGCTGAGAAGGACGTACACCCTCTCTCCGAACGCGTAATCCTCCCAGGGCCCAATCTCTTTGTACTGGAGGACCATATTGATTGCGAATACGTTGAAGAAGACAAACAGAGAACCAAAGATACCGTAGACGAAAGTAGGAACCGAAGTCCCCGCGGTGGACTCGGTCCCGAAGAGGTAAAGAGCTATAACGATCCAGGGGATCATACCCATTAAGCTGCCGTAGAGAAAGGGCCGCCAGTCCGGGTCCTCCCCCGGTTTATTATAGAACTCCATGTTCGCTCCAAACAGGATCATGGCCGCGTTAACGAAGAAGATCAATATCAAGCTGGATAAATCGTAAACTCCCACCAGCATTGAAATTATAACGATCATCAGCGAAGCCGAAACAGCGTACTCGTACCACCTGGCTCTATTTAATCCGTTCTTCAAGTCTCGTTTATAGAGGTTGAAGCCGGCGATTGAAACGAAGAAGTGAGCAAAGGCAGAGATGAACAGGAACCCGGCTACCAGTGGCCCCAGCCGGAGGTCGCCCAGGACCCGAAGGTTCTGTTCCAGAGAGTTCGTCGCCGGCTCGAACTTTAGGTACAGCGTGGTAACAGGTAAGGAAAAGTCGCTACTTATTAGGTACATCACGATTCCCTGGCCCAAGTGCAGGGAGCCCATGAAAAAATTGTAGAACCTTAACCTCCCGAAATTAAAGGACTGACCGGTTTCTCTGGAGTCTTCAGCCGTTTGGTCTTTCATCTTGACCTCCCGTTTCGCGGTGGAAGTTGACTAATTTTCGTTAGAAAATGATATTTTCCTGAGAACAAATATCAAGAAAGCGGCCGAAGATAGGAAGGAGTGAAATCCTGGGCAAAACCCTTCCTGCTGGAAAGGTCCGAGATAGTCCGACCGAGGTTTCCCGCTAAGATCTTTCCGCCGAACCCGATTCGGAAGGCCATGGCGGCTCTAAGTCAGCTTCAAGGGACTTGACATAATCATAGATGGGTATATAATCTAGATTGTAAATATATAGTGAGTGGTGTTAAGGGTCCGTCCCACCGAAATTTACCCGGAATGGACGAAAATTCTATCTATTCCGGAGAAATCCTGGAAAGATATAGGACCCGAGAACTTGTCTACTTAACCCAACTTCTATATAATCACGGAGTGGTCCTTCTTGACTATCAAAAGCGAAGCAGCCCTAATTCTGGTTCTAACCTTACTATTTCCCGTCTTTTCTTTTTCTCCCATTGCTGCCGACGTTCTCAGGATAGAGGGATCTTCGACTGTGGACCCGATTGTCAGTCGTGCCGCTGCTTTCTGGAAGGAGAACCCCCCGAGTGGAAGTGAGTATTGGCCGGTAGAACGATACGATATCGCTACGGAGAAAAACCTTGTTGACTACTGGAGGGAGCTTTATTCGGTAGGGGATTTTAATGTCCAAGTGGTTCTTTCACATTCCGGGGTAGGTCTTAAGAAGGTGGCCCAGGGAAGGGTGGACATAGCGAATTCGTCCACGGCAGTCAGGTTCGAGTATCCGGACAGGAGCGAGGAAGAGTTGAGTGGTTATACTCCGCACGTAGTTGGGTATGACCGTCAGGCTATTTCGGTTTCGAAAAAGGTCTACCAAGCGGGTTGTACCGTGCTAAGCAAGGCGGAAATAATTGGTATCTTAACAGGGGAAATTTCTAACTGGTCAGGCGTCGACTCCTGCAGCTACGATCGCGAAATCCAGGTAATCGGACGTGCCCATGGTTCGGGGACGGAAACCATGTTCAGAGTAAACGTCTTTGGAGGTGCAAAGGTACGGAACCTCGATGGGGTGGATGTCCGGTATGGACAGAACGCCATGGTTAAGCAAGCTCTGGGTAGCTCCAACAACGCCATCGGTTACCCCGGAGTAGGCTTCGTCGGCGAGCAGAACCCTCCAGTCAAGGTGATCTGGGATGACGGCAAGACTTACAGTATCGAAGATCAGAGCTGGCCTCTGCAACGCCCGCTTTACATGTATACCTGGAAGGGAACGAGTAAACGGGAGGCGGCCTTTCTCCGGATGATTCTTTCCGACTTCGGCCAGGACCTGATCGTCGGGAAAGGAACTGACTACTACAAGCTTACGGAAGAGGATCAGGCAAAAGAGCTAACCGGATTACCGGACGTTCAATAAGTTCATCTCCCAAAGTCGGACTGAGACGAGATAGATTCTCAGAAGACGCAAAACTCGGGAGTTATTGGCCCCGGGATTTTTGAATTATAGCATGTGATAGAACAGCCATGATAGGCGAGTTGAGAGATAGAGTAAGCCCCAGGTTGCTCCTGGCCGGGATAGTCGTTGTCGGCTTCTCCCTGTTATTTGCTTTTTTCGTGGTATTTCAAACCTTTAACCTCTACCTCTTTGCGGTCGTAGTTGCCGGCGTAGTGCTAGGCTGGATATTTTACGAGGACTCCACCGCGAAAGGGCTCTTATTTGTTGCATCCACCTCCGCAGGAACAATTCTGATACTTATCGCTTTCTTTCTATTTATGAGGGGACTCCCCGCCTTCCGAGAAGATCCGATCTTCTTTATAGTCGGGAATGAATGGGACGTTTACAGGGAGATATATTCCCTCGGCCCGATGATCTGGGGGTCGCTTGTCGTCACCCTGGGAGCCACCGTACTGGCGGCTCCGCTGGGGATTAGTTCCGCAATTTTTATCGGGAAGTTCGCGCCGGGTTGGCTGAGAAGCTTTCTCAAACCTGCGATTGAACTGTTGGCGGGGATTCCCAGCGTGGTTTACGGTTTTATCGGCTTCGTCCTCCTGAACAGAGCGATTATGGATTACTTCGACATTTCCAACATGGGCCAATACTTTGCTCCGTCCATAATTCTGGGCTTCATGGCTCTGCCCACCATTACCTCAGTTGCCGAGGATGCCATCGATGCCGTGCCGGAACACCTGGAAAAGGGGGCCCTGGCCCTGGGGGTGACTAAATGGCAGGCCATTAAGGAGGTCACTTTACCCTCCGCTTCTTCCGGAATCACGGCTGCTTTGATCCTGGGAGTTGGCCGAGCCCTGGGGGAGACGATGGCTGTTACCATGATGATCGGTCACAAAACCGCCTTTCCCGAGCCGCTCTTCGACATATTTGATCCGGGAGAGACCCTCACCTCGCTGATTGCATCTCAGGTGGGAGAGGCCTCCGGCCAGGCGGTCGACGCCTTGATGGGTGCGGGCTTATTGCTATTTATAATAGTCTTGGTACTCTCCGTGACTTCGCGGATAATTCAGAGCAGGCTTCAGAGGAGGTTCAGGCGGGGATAATGGGCATCCTTGACGGGGAGAAGGCGGTACCAAAGTGGACCATGATCGTCTTCTGGTTGATCCTGGGGGTGACCTTTCTGGTGGTCAGCGGGTGGTTAGCCATCGACCCCGGTGGTCCGTCAAAAGGGCTAATTTCCTTCCTGGGGGGTGTCCTCCTTGCCGGGGTCGGGCTGACCGTAGTCGCGGTTATCCTCGTAGATAATTACCAGCCCCCGCTAAGTCATTTCCTGACCTCCACTGCTTTGCTGCTCCTCGGAGGAACTGTTTTTTTGCTCTTTCCAGCACACGGTGTTGATTTGCCCGGGCTGGAAGGAGATATTACCCCCCAGCTGGCGAATATTTCGTTATTCCTGATTGTAACTGTTGCCAGTACGTGGGCCGGGCTGCTATTTTATCGGGAAAACCCGGCTCAGAACAGGCTACTGGCCGCGAAATACTTTACCTGGTTGTCCGTGCTGATCCCGCTGGGGATACTGATCTTCTTTATAGCCCACACCATAATTGAAGGGTCCTCTGTTATCAGTTGGTATTTTATCTCGTCGGATACGGACCTGCTGGGGGGCAAGGTGGGAATATTTCCCGCGATTATGGGAACTTTTTCCCTGATCGTAGGTGCTACCGTTTTTGCGGTTCCGCTGGGTGTCGGAGCTGCGATTTTCCTGACCGAGTACGCGAAAAGAGGTTGGATCAGGCAGGTGGTCGGGGTGACCGCTGACTGTCTGTGGTCCACTCCCAGCATCGTTTTCGGCCTTTTCGGTTACATCTTTCTCGTTCCCAGAATCACGGGACACTCGACCCTTCTGGCCGGACAGATTATTCTGGCCGCCATGCTGTTGCCTTTGACGATATCTACTTCGACTGAAGCATTATCCGCCGTGCCCGACGAATTTCGGAGCGGCAGTCTGGCTCTCGGAGCCAGCAGATGGTGGACTATCAGGAAGGTGGTATTGCCGTCCTCGGTTCCCTCCATAGTGACTGGAGTTCTGCTTGGTATCGGTAGGATAGCCGGGGAGACTGCGCCGATAATGTTAATTGCGGTGGCTTCTCATGCCCCGGCCCCGGATTTTTTTACCTCCTCTCCCCCCTATTTTCACCTTGAGGCGCTATTTAGCGAAATTGACGCATTGCCCTACAGGTTATACTCAATATACAAGGCGGGGGTGGGAGGCAGCATCGGGGAGGCCTGGGGCACGGCACTGGTACTTATCGTTTTGGTCTTGATGTTTTACGCTCTCGGTATCACGGTAAGAAGCTACTACAGAAGGAAGAAAGGATGGTAAAAGATCCTCCCGCCGTAAGCTGCGAATGGAGGGGAGAGAGCTTAGAATATATCGCTAGAGAGGTGTAGAATTCACATGGTTCGCGGACAGCAGGAGCACGGACTGCCAGACCAAGAAGAAACGGGTGGGGTACTGGACGTTTCAGAGGAGGTGGCTGTGGAGATAAGGGAACTTGAGGTTTTTTACGGCCAGGAGCAGGCCATAGACGACGTCTCTCTGGACGTCCTCAGACGAAAGGTGACCGCCCTGATCGGCCCCTCCGGTTGTGGAAAGTCCACCTTGCTTCGTTCGATCAATAGAATGAACGACCTTATCGACCGGGCGAGAGTGCAGGGTACGGTAAAGGTTGACGGGGATAACGTGTATTCAAAAGAGATTCAGGTAAGCAGGCTCAGACAGAAAGTCGGGCAGGTATTTCAAAAACCCAACCCCTTTCCGAAGAGCTTGTACGACAACGTCGCCTTTGGTCCCCGAGCCTACAAGCACCACTTAAGAAAAGAGTCGGGTTTTTTCAGTTCCCTTAGGGGCTTTTTGGCTTCTGAAGAGAAAAGCCCCATCGACGATAGACCGATGGAGGAGGTAGTCAGGGATAGTCTGGAGCAGGCAGCCCTACTCAACGAGGTCGAGGACAAGCTCCATGAGTCCGCCATGGAGTTGAGTGGAGGTCAGCAACAGAGGCTATGTATAGCCCGCTGTCTGGCGACAAAGCCAGAGATTATTCTTATGGACGAGCCTACATCTTCCCTGGATCCCATATCGGCGGGGAGAATCGAGGACTTGATCCAGGATTTAAGTCGAGACTACACGGTGCTTATCGTGACCCACAATATGCAACAGGCTGCCCGAATATCCGATAGAACGGCCCTGCTGTGGCTCGGAAGATTAGTGGAAATGGGGGAAACGGAATCGCTGTTTGAGAACCCGGAGAAGGAGCTCACGGAAAGGTATATCACTGGAAGAGTGGGATGAGGAGGAGTGTTTTCCGTTCCCAGGTCGGTCAGGAGACGACTACGATTTTTTAAGCACTATTTCCCCGATGATTCGCCAGAGTCCGTATTCCACCACCTCCGACGAATCTCCGGAAACCACTACCATCAGGCTAGCGTTCTCCCAGTCGGGGAAACTCTCTTTGAGTCTTTTGGCGGCCGGAGGGTCAAGATCGACTAGCTTATCGGAGGAATGGAGGAAAGTGATTTCCTGGCCTATCTCCAGAATAACCGCGCTTCTGGCCCCTTCCCTGATCGCCAGATCTCTAAATCTCCACGCCTTACCGGAAAGGTCCTCCACTTTGGTTAACAGTGCTGCAGTGCTCGTATCCCCAAGCGTGAGCTTGGGTAGGTTTACTGTCCTTACACCTTGAACCGATTCCAGAAGGGGTCCAAATGCCAGTCGGCCCATATCGGAGAGGTGGGTCCCTTCCCGATCCATTTTTACAATCCCCTCCGCCTGCAGGTGTTCCAATACCGTTCGGACGGAGCTTTCAGAGGCACCTACCCGGTCAGTCAGGGTTCTCCGGCCCGCCGGACCGTCCCTCAACAGGTAGATCAGCTCCGAAGCCAGTGGGTTTCTGAGAATTTTCGGCATCGGTCAGTATCCTACCGAAGAGCGATCATCAGGTAAGAAACTTAAGGACGGAGATTTCGACATCCCGAATGATTTCAAATGAGACGTCCCCCTGCCATAGGTTCTGTAAAAGGCCGGGCTTTTCCGGAGCAAAGGTCATCAGATCGTATCTCCCTTCTTTGGCTTCTTTCAGCAATTCCGTGGACAGGCCCCCGATACGGTGCCGAATTTCCACTTCCATCCCCTTCTGGACAAGTATCTCTCTGGCCGACTGCAGGTATTCTTTTTCTTCGAACTCGTATTCCTTCCTCACGTCGGTCAGTCCCTCTTCGTCCTCCCGAGAAGTATAGCCCTCAAAGTGGGGGTGTCCTTCTTTCAGGATGGAGAGGAAGGTCACCGAGGGCTGAGAGTATTGGAGAAAGTCGCCCATGTAGCGAGCGAGGTCCAAACACCTATCTTCGTCCCGAGGAACGTGCATCAAGACCCTTTCGCAGGAACTAAGTTCACCTTTATGGATTAAGACGGGGAGGTTTAATTGCTTTAGCAGGGGCTTGACGTGGGCTCCGAGGATCTCCCTGCTGAACCCACCCCTACCGAAGGAGGTCAGGGTAAAGAGGTCGAAATCCTTTCCCGCTAGCTCGCTCTGTATCTCTTCAACCGGGTCACCGGTGGCAGATGTAGTGATGACTTTTAGAGACGTCTGGGAAAATATGTCTCTTGCTTTAGCCAGGGCCTCGTCGCTTTCCGCGCTGCTAAAGTGTTCTCTTTGCTCCTCGGCCAGATCCCGCCTCCTTTTCTCTTCCACTTCTGAGCTCTTCTCGGTTACGTAGATAATGTCGATCTCGTCGACGTTTTCGTTCAACAAACTCTTCAAGTAAATTAAAGCGTTCTTATCTTCTTTTCTTCCTTGACTGTAGTAAAGCACCTTTAGAGCCATGGATTTATCTCACCTAGCTAGGAAAAAGTCTCCGCGCTTGAGGCTAACATTATCATCTCAACCCCCTCATCAGATTAACCCCAGAAAATTCCACCAAACGGATACCACTAAGGACAGAATACCGAATGCGGCAACTGACATCAATGCTCCCGCCTTGAGAAAATCTCTGGCCTCTATGTATCCCGACGAATAGATAATCGCGTTTGGAGGGGTCGCGATCAGAAGCAAAAAACCGAACGAGGACGAGACCGCTGTCAGCAAGGCCACAAAGACGGGGTCCAGTGCGCTGTACTCGGTTAATTGCAGGGTAATCGGCCCCACCACACTCGCAGCTGCCGCCGCACTCATGAGGTTGGTCATAGTCGCCGACAGACCGGAGATGGCCGCGGCAATTGGACCAACCCCGGAAAGATTCAAGCCCTCCCGGATAAAAGTAATAACCGTATTGGCAATCCAGCCCGCGGCTCCCGTGCGGTTGAGTAACGAACCCATACTCAGTGCCCCCATGTAGATGACAATTACACCCCAGTTGACGCCCCGCTGATAGTCCTCCCATTCCACCAGTCCGAATACGAGGTACAGGGTGGCTCCGAGCAGGGCGACGATCCCCAGACCTATCAGCGATCCGGCGGTTATCCACAGAACCACGGTCACCCCGAAGATTATTAGTGTTAGCCAGGTCTCACCGGTGATCGCCCTTTCTTCCAGTTCCTCCCTGAGTCCGGTAACTGCCAGGGAGAGGTCTTTGACTTCAGGTTTAAACGTTATGTTCAATATCCCCGAAGTGACGGGAATCATCAACAAGGTAATGGGCAGGGAAAGGAGTATCCAGTGGCCGAATCCTATCTGTTGGCCACAGATCTCGTCGAGCAAGCCGATCATCACGATGTTCCGCCCCCCACCGGTCGGCGCGTAAAGACCGCCAATGGTGGCTCCGTAGGCCACCGAGAACAGGAGAAACTTGCTCAGGTTGACTATGGACTTGTTCGATTCCTCCCTGGTCGTCTTCAGGAGGGAAATCACCATCGGGGTCATAACGGCTGCGACGACGTGGTCTGCGATGAATCCGGCCAGAAGCGCTGCCGTGGTAACGATAGCGAAGCTAATTCTCCGCGCGTTGTTACCCACCTTGTTGATTAAAATCAGGATCAACCTCTTGCCGATCGCCTGGTTATTGAGGGCCACGCCGATCATCAAGGCGCCCATGATAAAGAAAACGGCATCGTGCATGAAGGATTTTGCTACCTGGTTCGGGTTCCCCAGACCAGACAGAACCTGGTAAATAGCAATGAAAAATATTATCCCGGGAAGTGGAATCGGCTCCGAGATGAAAAGAATGACCACCGCCGCAAGGAGAGCCAGGGCGGTCTGACCATCCCGGGATAGCCCGGCCGGGGGGTCAAAAGACAGAATTACCACAACGACCAAAGCGGCCACGAATAGCCAGATCCAGTTTGTGGTCAGCAGTTCTCTAAATTTCATGCTGGATGTTGAGCCAGTTTCAATTGAGGCACTCGATCTAAAGGCCGAATCGTGCTCGTGAATCCGGATGAGAAATTAACGATGAAAAAACTGGTAAATTATATCTGGAACAAAGACATATTCAAATGAAAGGTGATTGTCGGGGGGCAAAGCCTGCCAGGTAGGGGATAGCCGGGCTAGCCCGCAGATCAAGAAGGAGGCACCCGGGCGGACAGTTCGGGGCAAGCGAATCAGTCAATTCTATCCCCCATATTAAATCTTATTCCAATTACTTAAATTACTTAATTGAAGAATACTATCGAAGTAATCCATTGGTAGTGGAGAAATATTGTTATTGATAGTAACACTTGACAGGTACCTTAATCTACTATATAATGATTCCGAAATTCCTTGAAAAAGGCTAAGTTATTGTGAAGTAACTCCGCAAAGCCACGGGTCTTTTCAGTAGGTGATGTTTCTCTGAAAAGACAGCCGGGTTGCCAAGGAAAACACCGAACTCAAGAGGTGATTTCCTTGGTTCATTTTAGTTTGGGGTCCTTTCCTCCCACTCGAAAGCAGTCTCTGTCATCTGAAGACTGCTCGGAATTGTTTCCGTTTGTTTTCCTGCCTTTTCTCGTTATCGGTGGAAGTTCCAGTCGTCTAAATTCACTTTTTGTTGTAGGAGGGTAGCATGCAAACAACTATTTATTACAAACAAGAAGACAGCTATCTAATTGAGAAGGTGGAAAAGAAGGCTAACAGAGAAAGAAAGAGCAAGAGTGCAGTGATCCTGTCCATTCTGGAGGAGTACTTCGAGGCGGAACGAAGGATCGGCGAAATTCTGAGCGATCTCGGTGCGGTGAGTCCGGAAGAGGTCGAGGAAGCTTTGTCCAGACAGCAAAGCGAGAAAAGCGACAAAAAGATCGGCGAAATACTTCTGGAAAACGACTACGTCCGCGAGGTCGACCTCGATCGGGCCCTCGAAATTCAACAGTAGAGCAAGTGGGATAAGTCAATAGTTCTTTCCCCATTTTCGTCTTGGACAATTGAGAGGAGACGAAAGGGCAAGCCGGTAATCCCGGCACGCAAAGCCACGGTTCCATGTCTATGGATTTGGAATGTCTGGCTGTCGAATCTCCTGATGGTACGTTTCTAGAGATTGGTGAATACACGATACCATGAGGAGGTGTCTCATGATGAAAAATTTTCCCCGAGCGCTCTTTATCGGTTTGTTAATTGGATTATTAGCCGTTGGAATTTCAGGCGGCCTGGTTGCGGGTAAAAAAGGGTCCGAGACGGGAAGGATTTCGGATAAGGCAAAGCCACAATGGAAGTTTACGCAGGTAGAGTGTGCGGTGGCAATAGACGTTCACAAGAACTTAAATCTGTTTCAAAGTACCTTAGATCCCGAGACTTATCTGAACTGGAACCCCGCTTTTACTGATTCTGAGCGGACCGTAGCCACGGAGAGCAATTGTCCCTCCGGATACGTTCTCTCCGCTTATGTCTCCAAAACTCGACCCAATGGGGTAAACGTCCTGGAAGATTTCGAGTTCGGGGCAAGTAAAGGAACCACTAACGCGGACCCATCCCAGGTTTCCATTCTTCTACCGGATACTTGGAACTGGTTTCAGGATACCGGTTCGGAAAATAGCCTCGCTATAGGCGAGGTTCTGGAGAGTGATGTGAGCGGTAATTTCAACAAAGTGAATGGAACCCACTGGATAATGGATTATCGCTACGAGATGGACAGCGGTGACCTTCCGAACGTAGAATATTTTGTGGAGATGACCTTTGTCGTATCGGCTAAGTAGTATCCCTTAGGGGAAGGGCTACTATCGAGGGGTGACGAAGTCTAAGACAATTCGAACGAACGAACACTACATCTTGCAATGAACTAAATTCTGTTTATAATAGGGTTAAGCTTTTCCCAAGCCTTACGAAGCATTAAAGGCAAGTTCG
Source organism: uncultured Thermotogae bacterium (assembly GCA_964481645.1). GTDB lineage: Bacteria > Bipolaricaulota > Bipolaricaulia > M55B111 > M55B111 > JAGXLP01. Next base: position 719 of record CAYZUF010000018.1, on the reverse strand, counting down.
GTGAAAGTCGAACACGCAAAGCTACGGCCAACTGGAGACGAAAAGGCAAATCGGCGGCGACGCCGGGGCGCAAAGCAAGGAGCCTTTGTTGAAATAAAGCTCACCTTATGACAAAGGTTGTCCTGTTACCGTAGCTCCTGATGGTGGCAGAGCTGCATAAATGCTTCATTAAATTTTAAATCACCATTAGGAGGTGCTTCTTAATGAAGAGGCTATCTTTGTTAAGTTTAGTTGCAGTTTTAGTATTTGGACTGCTTTCGGTGGGGGCGTTTGCGGCCGAAGCTGAAGACAGCGATACTACAAGGGTGTACTGGTACTTCAGCGGACAAAAGGTTTGTGCTGTTAGCATCGATGCTCATAGCAACGTTGATTTGGGGGACGCGACATTTCAGGACGTTGGGGGTAAACTTCAGAAAGAGCATAACATCGTCCACACAGAAGGTAACTGTCCTTACGAAGTTACTGTCAAGGCAATTGATTCTCATGTTCCTACCGGTGCCGGCAACCTGTATGATACCAATAGCGGATTCCGCTTGAGGCTGGACCCGGGTCAGTCAGGCGGAACGACTATCTCTAGTTGGGGAAATCTCAATTCTTGGAGGTACTTTAACGGAAATCTAAACGGTGCTTCTTTCAATAGTTATAAGTTAGGAGAGTCTAACTGGATCGTGTAGACTTTTGTGTGTAAAAGCCTCAAACAACTAACGGGAAGTAAGGTA
>CAYZUF010000017.1:0-14463 GCA_964481645.1 uncultured Thermotogae bacterium | reverse complement strand
CGTATCACCCGCTCCAGGAAGAACCGGAGCATTACCTCCTTACCGTGGAAGAGGAGGAGGTTCTGGACGTCGACGTCCAGATTGGCTATAACCATCGGGGGATCGAGAAGCTTTCCGAGAAAAAAACGTACAACCAGGTCACTTTTCTCGTCGAGAGGATATGTGGAATTTGTTCTCATTCCCATCCTTACGCCTTCTGCCTGGCCGTGGAGGATTGTGGGGACCTGGAGGTACCGGAAAAAGCCAGATACCTCAGGACCTTAATCGGAGAACTGGAAAGAATCCACTCCCATCTACTGTGGGCCGGATTGGCCGGTCACTTTATCGGTTACGATACGGTCTTCATGTGGGCCTGGAAGTATCGCGAAGAGGTCCTCGACCTGCTGGAACTGCTCACCGGAAACAGAAACGCCTACGCCATGATGAAACCCGGTGGCGTCCAGAGGGACGTCCCGAGGGAAGGTCTGGAGAAGGCCAGACCCACCCTGGAAGAGTTAAAAGAGAAATCGGAAATGCTTTATAACGCCGTCCTGGAAGACCCGGTTATGAAGGCTAGACTGGAAGACGTAGGTATCCTGAGCGAAGAAGACGCTCGGGCCTTTGGAGCCCTGGGGCCAACTGCCAGGGCTTCGGGCGTGCCCAATGACATAAGAGCGGACTTCCCCTATGGCGTCTACGAGGACCTCGACTGGAACGTAATCACTCGCGAGTCGGGTGACGTCCTGGCCAGGGTGGAAGTCAGATTGCTGGAAACCCTGGAATCCGTGAAGATGGTCGAGCAGATTATCGACCGAGTTCCGGACGAGGGGCCCATCGATTCCGAGCCGGAACGGATACCTCCCGGAGAAGGAATTGGAAGCTACGAGGCTCCCCGGGGTGAGTGTTTTCATTTCGTCAGGAGCGACGGAACAAACAGGCCAGCCCGCCACAAGGTTCGGGCCCCGACGTTTATGAATTTTCCAACCTACAAATCAACCTGTATAGGGGAAACCGTCGCCGACGCAACTATCATCCTCGCTTCGGTTGATCCCTGCTACTGCTGTACGGAAAGGGCTATAAGCCTGAAGGACAGGGAGGACGAGGACCTGCTGGATCTAAGCCACCAGAAGACGGCAAAATTGAAGGAAGAGTTCGGGCTGGAGAGGAGTCCCCTGGAGGAGGTGTTCGATGAATAATATCGGCCTTTACGGACTGGCTCTACTGGCAATTCCGCTCGCGGCCAGCCCTCTCCTCTGGCTCCTGGGTAAGTTCAGTGGAAAGACGAGGAATATTGGCTCCCACCTGGTGACTCTGGGTATCTTCGGGTTTTCTTTGGCTTTTTATCCCTCCGTGCAAGGGGGGAGTCTGGAGTTCTTGAGCCGGACCGTGGGGGGAATCACGATAACCTTCGGTCTCGATCGGCTTTCCCTCCTCCTGGTCTCGCTCATTTCCCTGCTTTGCTTCCTGGCCTCGATTTTTTCTCCCGCTTATCTAAAACGATACGATCTCTCCTTGAATAGAAATAAGTACTTTGCCCTTCTTCTCGGGTTTATGGGGGGAATGATAGGCGTCGTCCTGGCCAGGGAACTATTCACCATGTTTGTATTCTGGGAATTGATGACCCTGGCCGCCTACTTCCTCATTACCTTCGAGAAGAACCCGGCCTCCATCAGAGCGGGAAACAAATACTTTCTGATGAGTGAAGGAGGCGCTCTAGCCATCCTCTCCGGGATAGTGCTCCTCTGGACGGAAGCCGGAACGACCTCCCTGGACGGACTTGGGGCTACCGGCCCTATCGATTCCGGAATGGGCATCTCGATTCTTTCTCTCTTTTTGGTCGGTTTCGGGGTAAAGGCCGCTTTCTTTCCGCTGGGCTCCTGGTTGCCCGATGCTCACCCGGAGGCTCCGTCCCCGATATCCGCCCTTCTCTCCGGAATCATGATTAAAGTCGGGCTGTTCTGGATCCTCAGGACCTTCTGGGAGATCTTCGGAATTTCGCCCTCCTGGAGCAGTTCGCTGGCGGTAATCGGCGCCCTGACCATTCTGATCGGAGGTCTGCTGGCGGTGGTCCAAACCGACATAAAACGATTGATAGCCTATTCAAGTATCTCCCAGGTGGGATACATAATGGTCGGTATTGGTATCGGTACCGGTCTGGGGGTTGGCGGGGCAATATTCCATCTAATCAACCACGCTCTGTTCAAGGGGCTGCTCTTCCTCTCCGCCGGAATCGTCGTTTACGCTACGGGGACCAGGAAGCTAGACGAGATGGGGGGACTGGGAAGAAAGATGCCTTTCGTATTCGGTTCCACCCTGATAGGCGCGCTCTCCCTGGCGGGAGTTCCTCCCCTGAACGGCTTCTACTCCAAGTGGGTGATCTATCAGGCTTCCATCGGTTACGACCGAGCTTTCGCCCCGTTTATCCTGGTTGCCGCCCTCTTCGGCAGTACTTTGTCGGTGATATATATCTCCAAGTTCCTGTTTTCGGCTTTCTTCGGGGAGGAGAGCGAGGTGGCCAGACTTCCCGGTCGGGGGATGAAAGTCGCGGTGGGAGTACCGGCCCTCCTCTGTCTCGGGCTCGGCGTCTATCCTCGCCTGCTGCTGGATTCGGTCGCGCCGGTTATCGACGTGGGTTCCGCTTTTCGGGGTACCTGGACTGCCTATCTGGCCGGGGCCTTCCTGCTGGGGGGGATAGTAATTGGGGTTCTGGCCTACTATCTCCTCGGACTCAAGCGTCGTTCCAAAAGCAAGCCGGTCTTCATGGGAGGAGAAAATGCAGCAACCATCGACGAGGAAAAATACTTTCCCTACGTGCGAGAGGTCGACTTCAAGATAATGCCGTCGGAAATATACAGGAGTATAAGACGATCTCCAGCCGTAAATTGGCTCTTTACAGCGGAAGAGAGAAACTTCCTCGATCCGTACGTATCTACCAGCTGGGTGGCAAAAGCGCTGACCAGATCATTCCGGTGGGCACACAACGGTTTGCTTTCCCGGTACCTGGTCTGGGTGTTCACTGGTCTAATCGTGATACTCTGGATTTTAACCACACAGTAACGGGGTTGGTCAAGCATGGTACTTATCCAGATATTCCTGGTTTTTACGATAATTGCGGCTCTGATCGCCGTGGAGTCTCCCTCCACTCTCTCGTCAATCATTTCTCTGGGGGCGGTGGGTTTCGGCTTAAGCATCGCCTTCCTTTGGCTGGGAGCACCCGATATCGCAATCACTCAGGTCGTGGTGGAAATCGTGACTCTGGTGATCCTGATCAGGGCCACCATCGGTAAAGGGGTAACTGAAATCAAGGGAAACGAAAGTAAGCCCCAGCTGATCGGAAGCCTGATTTTATTCGGACTGGGGGCGGCCTTCTTCGCCAACTACCTTAGCTTCTTCCCAGACTTCGGTCAATCGGTCCTGGATAACTTCTCCGGACCACCCAGTCAATACTACCTGAAATTTGGCCTGGAGAAAGCCGGTGGCCCTAATATAGTGAACGATATCCTCCTGGACTTCCGGGCTTACGATACATTGGGCGAGGCAACAGTGCTATTCACCGCGATTTTAGGTGCAATCGCTTTACTCCAGAAAGAAGTCTTCTTCGATAGAGGAGGTGGGGAAGGATGAGCGGAATGAGTCAAATTGTAAAAACGGTCACCCGCTGGGTAACGCCGTTTATTATCGCCTTTGGCGTATATATCGCCCTTACCGGTCATCTCACTCCGGGCGGCGGCTTTCCCGGAGGAGTGATAATCGGGGGTTCCTTTATCCTGCTCACTCTGGCCTATGGTAAGGAGAGAGCGTACGAAATACTCCGAATAAAATTCTCCTCCGTAACCGATAGCCTGGCCTCGCTCTCCTTCCTCTGCATGGGACTACTCGGCTTTGTCTTCGGACAGAGTTTCTTGAGCAACTTTATCGAAACCGGATTCCCAGGCACTCCCTTCCGCCTATTGAGCGGAGGGAACATGCCTATAATCAACCTGGCGATCGGCTTCAAAGTCGGTGGGTCGTTGTTCATGGTTTTTGCTTACCTGGCCCTGTTCAGGGCCATCGAGGAGGACTGACCATGCTTACCTACTTACTGGCGTTTATCCTGTTCGCCGTAGGATTATACAGCGTCATAAACAAGCGAAATTTAATAAAGATAATCATGGGCATAATAATCATGGAACACGCCGTAAATGCCTTTCTGATATTGGTGGGATATAGGCTTTCCGGGGAAGCACCTATCCTCGAGAAAGGGGTAGGGGTCGAGGAATTCGTCAGCTCCGCCGTAGATCCTCTGCCGCAGGCAATGGTAATCACCTCCATCGTCATCAGCCTGGGGGTGGTAGCGTTGATGGTAGCCCTGGCCGTAAGGATCTATCAGCACTACGGGACCTTCGACATTACCGAAATAAGGAAATTAAGGGGGTAATCGGTATGCTCCCGCTGTTTGTAGCAATTCCACTGGGAGTAGGATTTTTGCTGCCGCTGGTCGAGGAAATATGGGGACGGACCAAGTTGTTTGCGGTGACCGTCCTTCTGGAAACGGGACTATTACTCGCTCTCTCCCTGGTAAAATTTGGCGATAAATCGATTTACCGGATGGGGGGATGGCCGCCGCCGATAGGGATTAACTACGTCCTGGACGGTCTTAGTTCTTTGATTCTGGTGGTAATCAGCGGGGTAGCCTTCGTTACCAGCTTATTTGCCTTTACTTACATGAAGGAGTACTCACATCTGGGAAAATTCTACGGCCTCTTCTCTCTCATGCTGGCGGGGATGTACGGGGTTACACTCACCGGTGACGTATTTAATATGTACGTTTACCTGGAAGTCGCAGCCATAAGTTCCTACGCTCTGGTCGGCTTTAACCGAGGTCCTGAGGAGATTGAAGCTTCCTTTAAGTACTTAATCATGGGAGCTGTTGGCTCGATTTTCATTCTGCTGGGAATTGCGATGCTCTATGGAGCGGTGGGGTCACTCAACATCGCCGACATATCGGTAAGAGTAAGTGAAGTTACCGACAGTTCCTTTATCTTTTTGAGTACGGGGCTATTTATCGTCGGCTTCGGGCTGAAGGCCGCCTTTATCCCCTTTCATTCCTGGTTACCGGATGCTCACTCCTCGGCGCCAGCACCGATCTCCGCCATGTTATCCGGAGTTTTGATCAAAGTACTGGGCATCTACGCGCTATCCAGACTGCTATTTAACGGGTTGAACTTACCCGGGCTGGCTCCCCAGATATTGATCTGGATCGGGGCGGGATCGATGTTCATCGGCGGGATGCTGGCCCTGGGACAAAGCGACTTGAAGCGGTTGCTCGCCTATTCCAGCGTCTCCCAGATGGGTTATATTACCCTCGGAATAGGGATGGGCGGTTTCTTGATCTCCCAGGGTAAGCCGGCAGTCGCGACGCTGGCCCTGATAGGAGGGATCTTTCACCTCGTCAACCACGCCACCTATAAATCCCTGCTCTTCCTGTTCAGCGGCGGCGTTGAGAAAATATTCGGAACCCGAGAAATGTCCGAAATCTCCGGAGTAAGCGAGATTAGCCCGTTATCCGGGGCGGCCGGGACTGTGGGGACGCTATCCATTTCCGGGATACCACCCCTAAACGGGTTCTGGAGCAAGCTGGTGATAGTGATAGCGGCAATCTGGGGCGAGCTCTATCCATTGGCGGGGATAGTTCTCTTTACCAGCGCCATAACTCTCGCCTACTACTTGAAAGTTCAAAAGGAACTCTTTCTGGGAAAAGCAAACCTCGAAATATCCGGTTCCTTCAAAATTTCTCCGGGGCTATATATTCCGCTTTTGATATTGGCCACCTGTTGTATCGGACTGGGCCTCCTTTACCTGCCGGAATTTCGGGAGGTAGTATTGAAGCCCGCAGCCCTGGCCCTCCAGGAAGGATCCGCTTATACGAAGTTGGTTCTCGGGATATAAAGGTGATGATTATGGAAGAGACAAAAAACAAATCGAGGCTTTCCGGAAATCTCTTCGTCTTTTCGATAACCCTGGCAGTCTGGCTCTTGTTCACCTGGCCTTTCGCGCCAATTCAGTGGTCTATGATCGTTGCCGGGGCCCTGGTAGCTTCTTTGTCCGGGATTCTGCTGGGCGGGCTTGCCACCCGTCATCCGAGGAAAATTCTGAATCCCGTCCGGTACTTCTGGGCCGCCTGCTACGTATTCGTTCTGGCCTGGTGGGTGTTAATGGCCAACCTGGACGTTGCCTTCCGGATTTTGCATCCGGAGGTCCCCATTAACCCGGGTATAGTGAAAGTCAAAACGGAGCTGGAAAGCGAATCCGCCAAAACTGCACTGGCCAACTCGATTACCTTGACCCCGGGGACGATGACCGTCGATCTCTCCGAAGAAGGCTTTCTCTACGTCCACTGGATAAACGTAAGCTCTTCTCAGGTGGAGGAAGCGACCCGGGAGGTCGCAGGCAGGTTCGAATGGTTGCTGAGGAGGATATTTGAATGATACATCTCGCGTTGAGTCTTCTGACGCTGTCCGCGTTCCTGTGCCTGTACAGAATAGGCCGCGGCCCGACTCCCGCCGATAGGATGGTGGGAATAGATATACTTGGAATTCTCGTGGTGGGTTTCTGCGCTTTACTTTCGATCCTTGCGGAGAGAGCTTTCTATCTGAATATCGCCCTTGCCTGGGGCTTACTAAGTTTTATCGGCACTACGGCACTTGCAAAACACCTGGAGGGTAAGAAATTTGATGAGTGAACTGGCAGGAAAGGCGATAATTATAGTTGGCGCCCTTTTCAATCTATTTGGGTGCATTGGTCTAATCCGACTTCCCGACGTATACAACCGACTCCAGGGCTCCACAAAATGCGTGACCTTGGGAACTTGCTCCATCCTGCTTGGGGTCCTCATAAGTTCGGGAGTCGGTCCTACCGGGATGAAGGCTCTGGCGGCCATCGTCTTTATCGCGGTGACCGCACCTACGGCGGCACACGCCCTGTCTCGCGGCGCGTACAAATCGGGCATCCCCTTATGGGAAGGGAGCGTTGTGGATAAATACAAGGAGGATAAAGAATGAAGAAACCGAAAATCAGGGAACTGGGCGAGGCAATACGAGCCATATTTTCCCGCAGATATACAACTCGTTTTCCCGAGGAAGAAGCCCAGGTGGCTTCGACATTCAGGGGCGCTCCGGACTACCATGAAGAAGGATGTATCGGCTGCAGCGGCTGCTACAACGTTTGTCCCGCGGACGCAATTAAACTGGATGACTCGGTCCACGAAACGAGCGGGGTCAGGAGTCTGGAAGTCGACCTGGACGAGTGTATCTACTGTGGCCAGTGCGAAAAATACTGTACGACCGGCGACGGGATAGAACTTTCCCGTGAGTACGCGCTCTCGTTTGTCGGGGAAGAGGGACCGACTTCAGGGGTAGAAAAAGAACTCATCGTCTGCGAAGCCTGCGGGGAGGTAATCGGGACCAGGGACCACGTTCTCTGGCTCTATAGCAAGCTGGGCAACCTGGCCTACTCGAACCCCAGCATATTCCTGACTTATCTGGAAAACCTGGATTTAGCCCGAAGGGATCGTCTGGACGAGCGACCAAGCCACAGAAGCGACAGAGTCAGAGTTCTTTGTCCCGAATGTCGTCGAGAAATAACTCTGGTCGAGGAGGGTGAGAAGGATTAAGTGCGGGTGCGAACGCTCTGGGGAATCTGAACCTATCCCGGATTGCTCCTTGACTGCCTTGCCTAGCCGTTTAATTTGCGGTCGATGAAGGCTCCCAGTTTTTGAGCAACCTCTTCCGCCCTCTCCTCCGTCTGGCCTTCGACCATTACTCTGATTACGTCCTGAGTTCCGGAAGGGCGAACCAGGATTCTCCCCTCTCTACCCAGATCGTTCTCCCAATCAGCGACTCTTTTCTGGATGCTTCCGTCGGACTGAAAGTCTTCCTTATTCTCAGTTGGGACGTTGTGTAGCACCTGGGGGTAACGGAGCATCTCCCTTCCAAGCTGGGAGAGTCTCTTTCCGGTGGCCTGCAAAATCCGCATAACCATCAACGCGGTGACGATTCCGTCGCCCGTAGTGTTGACTTCCCGAAAGATGACGTGGCCGGACTGTTCTCCCCCAACCAACGCTTCTCGCTCTATCATTTCCAGTGCAACGTACTTATCTCCAACTTGTGTCCGAACTAATTCCACTCCCAGGTCGGAAAGGGATTTCTCCAGACCCAGGTTACTCATTACCGTGGATACGACGACCGGCGGCACCAGCTCTTCCCGCTCCTGCAAGTACTTGGAAGCAATATAAAGAACCCTATCCCCGTCGACGACGCGACCCTCCTCGTCGACGAAAAGAGCTCTATCCCCGTCTCCGTCGAAGGCAACGCCCAGATCACTTCCCTGAGCCACCACCCTTTGTTTCAGCTTACCGAGGGAAGTAGAACCGCAGTCCTGGTTGATATTGAAGCCGGAGGGGTTGATTCCGATGGTCCTAATCTCCGCTCCCAGGTCGGAAAATAGTCGGGGGGCAACCCGGTAAGTGGCCCCGTGGGCACAATCCAGAGTCAGCTCCATTCCTGAGAGGTCCGGCAGGGGGTCCCCCCCGAACCTCTCCTTCAGGGAATCGAGATAAAGCCGCTCCGAGTCCTCAACTGGGGTGATATTTCCAATTCCCTTCCAGCCCGTCTCCCGCTCCCCGTCCCCGGCTATGATATACTTTTCGAGCTTCTCTTCGACGTTGGGAGTTAGCTTCAGTCCGTCGGAATCGAAGAACTTAATCCCGTTGTCCTTTGCCAGGTTATGAGATGCCGATACTACCGCCCCCAGCTTCGCGTCAAATTGTTCCAGCAGCAAAGGGATTCCCGGTGTGGGCAGCACGTCCAAAAGATAGGGGTTCCTTCCAATCGAAGAAATTCCGGAAGCGAGGGCGTACTCCAGAATCTTGCCCGATTGCCTGGTATCCCTGCAGATGAGTACCGAGTCGCCTTTTTCGGTAATAATTTTGGTCGATTTCCCCAGTTTAAGAGCTAGCTCCGGGGTGATATCTTCATTTACTTCACCGCGTAACCCGTCGGTACCAAATAAATCCACCGCATCCTCCTCCAGTTAACCCCTCTTTTCAATCTCCTCGACCTCTTGCCTCAACTTGACGAAAGTATCCGGCGGATAATAGCCCGAGAGGGAGAGATTAGCTGTAGTCAACGTTCTTTTCCCGATCAGTGTCCCCGGATTCAGGACGGAATTGCAGCCAATTTCGGCTTCGTCGCCGAGGAGGCAGCCGAATTTTCGCCGTCCGGTCGAAATATCCCGATCCTGGAGGTGAACCACCACCGGTTTCCTGTTAACCTTCAGGTTGGATACCTTGACGCCCGCTCCCAGATGTCCTTTCCAGCCGATCACGGAATCTCCCACGTAAGAGAAATGGGGGATTTCGGCTTCGTCGTGAATTAAGCTCCGTTTGACTTCAGTGCTGTGGCCGACGGTAACGCCGTCCCCGATCACCACGTCACTCCTTATATAAGCCCCGCTTCTCACTTGACAATCCTCCCCGATAATTGCCGGGCCCTTTATGGTGGCTCCGGCCTCTACCACCGTACCCCCGCGGATCTCGACTTTTTCTCCCAGGTTAGCGGAGCTGGAGACCGAACCACGGATACCGGGCGTCATGCCCGTCTGAATCATCTCCGGAATCTTGTCCAGGATATCCCAGGGGTATTCCAGATCCCGATAATACTTGCCGTAATCGCTCCTCTCCGGGTTGAAAAAGTCCTCGATCTCCGGAACTCTTTCACTCATCTCGGGTTCCCGAATAGATAAGACCTCCCGCTTTTTTCAACTGCTCTCCCCGCGGTCAACTCCTGTTCGACGTTTCCACCAGTTGCTTGAACTGAAGCTGATAAAACTCGTAAAAATCCCCCTTCTCCTCCATTAATTCCTCAAACTTCCCTTTTTCGGTTATCTCACCGGACTCTACAAACAGTATCTTGTCCGCGTTGGTTATGGTAGATAACCTGTGGGCAATCGTAAAGGTCGTCCGTCCCCTGGAAACCTTATCGATGGCTTCCTGGATCAATTTTTCCGTATAGGTATCGACTGAAGAAGTCGCTTCGTCGAGAATTAGGATCTTGGGATCCTGAATGAGTGCTCGAGCTATGGAGATCCGCTGCTTCTGCCCGCCGGAAAGCTTTACTCCTCGCTGACCGATATCCGTTTCGTAACCGTCCGGCAGGTCGGAGATGAAATCCTCCACATTCGCCTCCCCGGCGTACTTTACTACCTCCTCTCTGGTAACGTCCGGCTTTCCGTAAGAGATGTTCTCGGCAACGGTGCCCGAAAAGAGGTAATCATCCTGCATTACCATGGCAATATTTCGCCGGAGATGCCGGATATCCCACTCCCTGACGTCCACCCCGTCCAGCGTTACGGATCCCTCGTTCACGTCGTAAAGTCTGGGGAGCAGGCGGACCAGGGTCGTCTTCCCCGCCCCGCTCGGTCCCACCAGGGCAACGGTCTGCCTCGGCTCCACCGTTAGGTCGATATCGGAGAGAACCGTCTCCCCGTCGCTGTAATCAAAGTGAACCCGCTCGTACTCTACCCTTCCCTCCACTTCCTCCCGGGGCTTTTTGTAACCACCGGCGGTACGGACTATTTCCGGTTCTATATCCAGGTGGGAAAAGAATCTCTCCGTGCTGGCAAAGAACCTACTCAACCTCTGACTGATCTGAACCATGCGAAGAATTGGGGCCCTGAATCTTATCAGGTAGGTATAAAAGGCGACCACGGTCCCTGCGGTAAGAGAGCCCTGATAAACCAGAAAGCCACCGTAACCGATGGTCAGAATTAAACCAAAACTATTGAGGAAATAGGAGACCGGACCGAGAGTGCTGAAGTACTTTATCGCCGAAGCGCGGGCGTGGTAGTGTTCCTCGTTCCTCTCGAAGAACCGCTCCATTTCGGAATCCTCGTTGGCAAAAGACTTAATGACCTTCATCCCGGCTAAATTGTCCTCGAGGCGGTCATTTAGCTTTCCCTTGGCCTCACGGTTTCTCCTGAACGCCCGGTGCATTCTCTTTATCAACACGAGAGCAAACGCGAATAAGAATGGAGTAAAGGAGAGCGCGATCAGCGTCAGCGGAACATCCAGGAGGAAGAGGATAACCAGAACTCCGGAGATGGTCGTAGCCGCCTGCAAAAACCCTTCGGGGCCATGATGAACGAACTCCTGAAGGACGTTCAGGTCGTCGATGATCCGGGACATGAGCTCGCCGGTCTTCTTGCTATCGTGAAACTTCAGGGGCAGCTTCTGGAAGTGGCTGTATATATCGTTCCTCATATCGAAGACGATCTTTTGAGCGACTCTATGGCCGAAATAGTTCCTGATAAACCGGATCAGGGCAATTAAGGAGAAGGCTCCGAAAGCCCAGAGGGAGAGGGTGATTATCCTTCCCAGATCCTTGGAGGGAATACCGCTATCGATCAAGTTCCGGAGCAGCAGGGGAGGGATCAGGCCGGCGAGGGCCCCCAGGACGTGGAGTACCTGAATTGGAACGTACTCCAGCAAATTTGGCCGAAGGTAGTCCCCGTAAAACCTCTTTAGCAGATAAGCCTGCGAGTAATCCGAATATTCTTGGCCGTCCTCTTGTTGGCCTGAACTTTCCATAATAATCCTCCAACTTTGCCGGAATTGATTCCCCTCTCCATAACCGGAATATCCGGCTGGTTAACCGCCGAATAATATCCGTTGGTTACGAAGTAACGGACCGGATAGCCAGAACAAAGGCGAATAAGATTTGATTAAAAAGCCCCCATTATGATATCATAGAATAACCACGCTTGACCCACCCAGGTCTGGAAATGGGCCCACGAGCCAGGCCAGGAAGGGAAAAACCTCGCCGGGAAAGGAGGCATAAACCCGGCTAGGAAAAACCTTTTCCTCACCCGGCTCTCCTTCACCTGGGTGGTTAGTTATCTCCGTCAATTAATTATATTCCATTAAGGGCCGCAATTCAGATGGAAAAGACTTTTGGGTGGAAGCCCGAACTCCACTTCCTTCCATACCATAAACAACTTCCCGAAGTTCGCGGACAAACCCCTGCACCCCCGGGAAAATCGGCCGTTTTTCCAGCACTAAATCGTGGGCGGGTTCGTCCACAAACGGAAAGAGGTTAATTCCTGCCGGTCAGCCCGTCGATACTTCCCGTCATCTCCCTCAGATCGGTCAGGACATGATCGCCTTCTTCCGTCCTGGACCCGTCCCTGTCGATGTAGAAGCTTTGTACCCCCAACTCCCTCGGAGCCCGGTAGTCAAACCTCCAGTGATCGCCTACGTGAACCATTTCCTCCGCCTTAACCCCTACCCGACTAGCCACCTTCCGGTAGACCCCCGGCCTTTTTTTCACCTCGCCGAAGTCTGTTACACAGGAATAGATCTTATGGAACCGATCCTCCAGTTCCCGCAGGGCGTAGTCGAGAAATATCCGCGGAGAATTGGAAGTAATTATCAGTTTATAATCGTGACAAAGCTCGTCGACGACCTCGACCGCATCACGGTACAGCTCGACGTTTTCCGGAACCTGGATTTTCTCAATAACCTCTTCCGGCTCCTTCTCCAGCTCGAAGCGCTCGAACCAGTATTCGGGGCTGTACCATCTGATATCCTCATCCCCCATCTCGTCGTAAAGAGAGCTTAAGGTCTTTTGGGCCGCGGAAAAAGCAACACCTTTCTTATCCGCGTAGAGCCGGGGCAGTTCTCGAAACCAGAAAAGTTCGACGTAGCTATTCTTGACGATTGTACCGTCCGCGTCGAAAGAGACTACATTTATTCTCATAGCTTAGAATGATAATTCCCGGGGAAGCAAAAGTAAATGGTCACCGAGGAAGAGCGAACGGGGAGAAAGTCGGTCCATTCCCGCCCGATCCATAAAGGGAAGGAAGTACTGGAGAACCGGTAAATCCCCCCGGAAAAGCTCTCAACCTCCCCTGCATAGGTAAACCACCAGAGCGGGGAAAATCCCGGAGGCGAGCGCGGACCCCCGGGCTGGTGAGGGATATTTCTATAAGGGGATGAGAGGAAATCCTTGGGGCGAAGATTTCCTGCAAGTGCGAATCACCCAATGAAGACAAGAGTTTGAGCCCGCGGGTCAGGAATTTCCGCCCTCTGGTGGAGACAGATGAAATAACGTGGAGCCCTCCCGTCGTTTTGCGGATATTTACAGGGTAGGCAAAAACTTTCCGCTATCGAGGAGAAGTTTAAATTCCACGTCAATCGGTTATAATGGTCTCAAAATGGTAAATCTAATCACATTAGGCGAGGCCCTCATCGATTTCGTTCCCACCGAGTCCGGGTTAGCACTGGCCGAAGTCCCGGGATTTTACAAGCGGTTCGGCGGTGCTCCCGCGAACGTAGCAATCGGACTGGCCAAACTGGGGGAAAGCGTAGGTTTCATCGGGAAGGTAGGCGCGGACAGCTTCGGAGATTTCCTCGAGGAATACTTCAAAAGCGAAGGAGTCGACCTGAAGCAGCTATTCCGGACTGATCGGGCCAATACTACCCTGGCCTTCGTATCACTGACGGAGGAAGGAGAGAGGGATTTCATCTTCTACAGGGACCCGGGCGCCGACGAGCTCCTCGGGCCCGAGGAAATCGACGAGGATTACGTTGGATCCGCCGACCTCCTGCACTTTGGTTCACTATCCTTAACCCACAGGAAGTCCCGGCAAGCGACCTTAAAGTCCATAGAGTACGCCAAAAGACAAGGGGTTATCGTCACCATGGATCCGAATATCCGGTTGAACCTCTGGGAGAGCAAAAACCAAGTAAAGGAACTGGTCACCGACCTGGCCGGCGACGTGGATATCCTGAAGTTGAGCGAGGAAGAGGTCCGCTTTTTGACCGGAACCAGCAATTTAAAGGCCGGAACGGATCAACTGGCCGAACTGGGACCCGAACTGATCGCGGTCACCATGGGAGAGGAGGGCTGTTTCGTCAATCACCGAAACATGGTCAATAGGATAGACGGTCTGCAAGTTGAAGTCAAGGATACGACCGGCGCCGGTGACGGTTTCATGGCGGGGTTTCTCCATAAGCTGTCCAAAGCCGGCCTGGACCTCCAGGGGATGAGCTTCGAGAGCATAGTAGAGGCTCTCAGGTTCGGCAATGCTACCGGAGCGCTGACCACCACGGACTTTGGCGCAACCTCATCCTTCCCGGACAAGGAGAAGGTCAAAGGGACCCTGGAACAAATCAGGGATCAAGAATAGACCTCGATAAATTTATCAAAGGACCTATCATAGGACTCTTCCACTTCGTCGGGAAAAGCACAAGCCGGTAACTCCCGCCGATTCAGGTGGTACTGGATACATTCACAACAGTTTCCTTTTCGGGGACAATTTGGGTAACTGCAATTACAATTATCCATGTTGGTCTGAAAATTCTTGCATTTATCTTCCATCCTTCTTCCTCCTTGATTTTCTGCCAGTTCTCGGAAATCTCTTTAATTTTATCAAATCCTTTACCGAAAA
>CAYZUF010000016.1:0-15300 GCA_964481645.1 uncultured Thermotogae bacterium | reverse complement strand
AGCCACCGCATCCACTCCACAGTCCATGGAAGCTTCTACGTCGGAGATCACCGCCCTGTTCCAGCCCATGATACTGGCCTCCAGGTCTGCGTCGACGATTTTGTTTATGGCCTTCTTTTCGTCTCCACCCATCACGGGTACCCCGGCCTCGATCTGGTCGACGCCGACTCTGTCCAGAAGCTTGGCGATCCTCACTTTCTCTTCGTTGGCGAACACGACTCCGGCGGTCTGTTCTCCGTCTCTTAGAGTCGTGTCGACGATCTTTACGTCTTTCATCTTCGACCTCCTATTAAAACCTGAACCAACCGACTATGAACCGACCACTTCACGCAAAGCTCCCAGTACCAGATCGATTTCCTTCGGGGTGATCTCCAGGGGGGGCAGAAACCTGATAACCGTCGAACCGGCCGGAAGAGCGAGTATTCCCTTCTCCATTAAACTGTCCAGGTAGGGCCCCGATTTCTTCCTCAACTGGAGAGCCAGCATCAAGCCCAGGCCGCGAACCTCCCGGACGAGCTCGTCGTGTTCGGCGGCGATCTCTTCCAGCCCGCTCTTGAACCTTTCCCCCCGGTCGCGGGCCCGCTGGACCAGGTTTTCTTCCTGAATGTAGTTGATGGTGGCCAGGGCCGCGCGGGCGGCCAGAGGGTTGCCCCCGAAGGTGCTCCCGTGGAGCCCGGGAGAAAACTCCATGTCTTCTCTTAAGACGGATGCTCCTATGGGTACACCTCCTCCCATGGCCTTGGCTAGGGCCATTATGTCCGGGGTCACTCCCCAGTGCTGGCCGGCGAACATCCGCCCGGTGCGGCCAAAACCGGTCTGAACTTCGTCCAATATCATTAGAGCCCCGGTCTCGTCACAGAGCTCACGGACCCCGGGGAGGTAATCGTCCGGGGGAAGATGGATCCCTCCTTCTCCCTGGATTGGCTCTAGCAGGACGGCTGCCGTATCTTCGGAGATGCTAGCCTCCAGTTTATCCAGGTCTCCGTAGGGAACGTGATTGAACCCCGGAAGCAGGGGTTTAAAGGGCTGACTGTATTTCCGCTTCCAGGTCGCGCTCAGCGATCCCATCGTCCTTCCATGAAAGCCCCGCATGGTGGCGATTATCTCTCGTCTATCGGTGTAAGCTCGGGCGAACTTTAAACTTGCTTCAATTGCTTCCGTCCCCGAGTTACAGAGAAAGGAGCGGCAGAGCCCCGGGGGTGAAATTTCCGCGAGTTTTTCCAGTAGTTTGGCCCTTATGTCGTTGTAAAAGTAGGCCGGAGAGCAGGTCAGCATCCTATCCACCTGCTCCTTTACGGCCCCGGCCACTTTTTCGTTTGCGTGTCCCACCGCGGCGACGCCGATACCGGTATTTAAGTCCAGGTATTCGTTCCCTTCCCGGTCGCGAACTTTCGTCCCCGATCCCTCCACCAGCTGCAGCTTCTGACGGGAATAAATTCCGATTGAGTATTCGTCTTCCTGCTGAAAGTTTTTCATTGTAACCACCGTTGAATTCAAATTTAGGAAATGACAGTACCTCCGCCGGAAAGGGCATCGGTTACCGGTCGTTCAGCCGTTCCGTCTCCCAAGATGACGGAGCTTACGCCGGCGTCGATCGCTTCGCCCGCTCCCAGGAGTTTCTTCTTCATCCTTCCTTTTGCGACTTCGTCCGTATAATCCTCGATTTGATCCCGTTCGATTTTCTCGATCAGGCTGGTTTCGTCGTCGACCTCTTCCAGGAGGCCGGGAACGTCGGAAAGGAGGAGCAATTTGTCGACCGAAAAGGCCTGCGCGACCTCGGCGGCCGCCCTATCCCCGTCCACGTTGACCGCCGTTCCCTGGAAGGTTATGGCGGGTATGGTCAGTATCGGCCTGTAGCCCGCTTCCAGTAGCAATTCCAGGGGCTCCGTATTGACCCGCTTTATAATCCCGCTGTGTTCCCCCCTGAGTACCACCTTTTTCCCCTTCTCCTTTATCTTGAGAGTTGACTTTCTCTTGCACTCGAGCACCCTGCCGTCGAGCCCGGAGAGGCCGAAGGCGTTTACTCCCAGTTTCTGCAACTCCTCCACCAGGAACTTGTTCATCTTTCCCGGATAGACCATGTTGATCAGGTCCACGGTCTTCTCGTCCGTATATCTACTGGTATAGCCGGAGACGGATTCGACGAATCTCGGGGGATGGCCCAGCTCCCCCGATATCCGGTCCAGTTCGTGTGAGCCGCCGTGGAGCATGATCCAGTCCTCGTATCCGGAGAGATCCTCCAGAAAACTCAAGTAATCGATTGCCTCGCTTCCACCTATCTTCACAACTAGCATCGTCGTCTCTCCTTTAAATTGGGTGCAGGCTAGTCCTCTCCAGGCCAGCGCTTTCCGGGAGGCCGAAAGCCAGGTTGGCTGATTGAACCGCCTGACCGGCGGCCCCCTTTACCAGGTTGTCCAGCGCCGCCATTACTACCAGCCTATCGTCGCGTTCGTCCAGCTCGAAACCGATTTCAACAGTATTCGTCCCATTTAGCAGTTTGGGCTCCGGATAGCGGTAGATCCCTTTTTTCTCGTTGACGAACCTGACGAATTCTTCTTCCTCGTAGTGATTTCTGTAGGCCTTCCATAGTTCACCCGGTCCAGGCGCCCGGTCGAAGAAGACGTGGATGGTGCTGGATATCCCCCGAACCATTTCCACCCCGTGGGGGGAGAAGGAGACGGTTTTACCCAGCTCCTGTTCCATCTCCGCCGTATGTCTGTGGCCGGTGGGCTTGTATCCCCGGATTACGCCGCGGCGTTCCGGGTGGTGGCTTCCCGGGTTCTCCTTGGCTCCCCCCGCGGAGGAACCCACTTTGGAATCGACGACCATTCTCTCGATTTTGTCGCCCAGCTCGGAAACCACGGGATATAAGGGGATTATAGCTGCCGTCGCCGTGCAGCCCGGGGAGGCGATGTAATCCGCCTCTTCTATTTCCTCCCGGTGTAGTTCCGGAAGGCCGTAGACGAACCTCTCGTTCAATTCGGGAGAGACGTGTTCCTTTCCGTACCACTTTTGATACTCTTCCGGCCCCTTCAGCCTGAAATCACCGGATAGATCAACTATCCTGTCCGCCAGAGGCAGGTAGTCCTCCATCAGTTCCATGGATTTCCCGTGGGGGAGAGCGGTGAAGAGGAGGTCCAGGTGAGAAAACTCCTCGCTCAGGTCCTCGGGATGAACGAAATTCAAGCCCGTTTCCCCCCGGAGGTTGGGATGAAGTTTGCTCACCGTTCTACCCTGGTTCTTCCTGGAGGTTACTCCCACCAGGTTCACGGCGGGATGATCGGTCAGTATCCGAACCAGCTCTCCTCCCGTATAACCCGATCCGCCTACTACCCCTGCCCGTATCGTTTCGGTCATTGTTGGCCCTCCATTCCAACCTTTTCGGCGTAATCGATTATCCTTCCCGGAATATCTACTCCCGTCGGTTCGACGCTGTTTTTGAATTCCACCGTGTAATTGACTTCCGCGACCGTGAGGCCGTCGGGGCCTTCCAGGAGGTCCACGGCTAATACTCCCCCTCCGACCGCGGAGGCCGCCGCCCGACAGATCCGATCGATTTCCCCGGTGACCGGGCAGTTAGTTGCTTCTCCCCCCCGGGCGGTGTTGGTAATCCAGTGGTCCGACTCTCGGTATATTGCGGCCACCGTCTCGTCTCCTATCACGAAGGCCCTTATATCTCTATTTGGCTTGTCGACGTATTCCTGAATGTAGAAGATCTTGTGATAGTAGGAGCCGAGCTGACTTTTGTGTTCCAGAACTGCTTCCGCCGAATCCCGGTCGTTCAACTTGGCCAGAAGCCTACCCCAGGAGCCGGTAACCGGCTTCAGGACAACGGGGTAGCCCATTTCTTCTATCGCGGAGAGCGCGCTCTCCTTGGTAAAGGCGACCTTGACCTTCGGGGTGGGAACTCCAGCCTCTCTCAGTGCCTTAGTGGTCGCTATCTTGTCCCCGCAGATCCGGGCGGTCCGGTAGCTATTGACGGTGGGGACTGAGCCGTTTTCGAAGAGGTTCAGTATGTACAGTGCCCGGGAGTGGGATACGTCTCTTTCCAGCAATAGGTCCAGGTCGTAGTCCTCCTCGAAATCGAAGACCAGTTCCCGGCTATCAACCCGGCTGACCTCGTGGCCCCTCTTTCTAGCCTCTTTGATCAATAGCTTCTCTTCGACCCTGATGCGGGAGTAAAGAAGCCCCAGTTTTAAGCTAGACATTGCTCTTGAGCTACCTCCTCGGATACCTCCGCCTGCCTTATCGTATAGTCCAGAAGGCTGGCGGGAATATCTCGGTCGATTACCTTCATGGATTCCTTGAACTCCATCGAACAATTGATCTCGTTTATCAACAGCCCCCGATCGCTCTCCAGCAGGTCGACGGCCAGAGCTCCACCTCCGAACACCCTGCTGGTAGCAGTTACCACTTCTTCCAGTTCATCGGTCAGAGGATAGGCTCTGGATTCTCCCCCCCGGGCGGCGTTGGTAATCCAGTGGTCCGATTCCCTGTAGGCGGCCCCGATGACCTCGTCTCCGAGCACGAAGGCCCTGATGTCCCTGTTGCCCGTTTCTATAAAGTTCTGGACGTAATAGATCGAATGGTAGTGAGAATCCAGGTGGGCCTTGTGTTCCACGGTGGACTTTGCCGATTCCCGGTCCGTGACTTTGGCTACCATTCTCCCCCAGGATCCGTCCACGGGCTTCAGGACGGCGGGATAACCTATCTCTTCTACTGCTTTCAGGGCGCTCTCCTGATCGAAGGCCACCCTGAAGTCGGGAGTTGGAATCCCGTGTTTTTTCAATTTGACCGAGGTAAAGGCCTTGTCGCCGCAGAGCTGAACGGTCTCAAAACCGTTTACCAGGGTGACTCCCGTTCCGGAGAGCAATTCCATGACGTGATAAGCCCTGGATTGAGAAATTTCCCGATCCAAGAGGACGTCCAGCTCGGAGAGCTCGGAGAGGTCCCAGGTTCTCTTCCTTGGATCCACGATGGTTAAATCAACTCCGGTTCTCTTCCTTGCTTCCTTGATCAGAAGTTTTTCCTCCAGTCTAACTCTGGAGGCCAGGATGCCGAGATTGATTTTCAAGATCTATTCCCCCCAGTCTTCTTCTTCTTCAGGAGCCAGCGCCACTTCGGGTGGATCAAGGCTCACTACTTCCAGTTCCAGGCCGCAGGTCGGACAGTCCAGGATTTCATTTTCGATCGTGTCTTCAGGTAGTTCTATTTCTGTCGCACATTCCGGGCAATTTACCATCGCTCAACACCTCCTGAATAGATTTATGTCGATATAAACCGGACGAGAGATTTACCGGTGGCACCAATAACGTTGAAGCCAATATGGGTGAAACTAAAGGTTTAGGGGAATGAAAGGGGATTAACTCCCCTTCGGCCTGAAGTGAAGCGGGGACAATAAGACAACTACCTCGGCCCTGGGATCGGGAGCCAGGCCTGCAGGATTCAAGCTACTTGAAGAGATATTTTGCATAGCTTTGCCCACCTATATTGAAAGGAGTTTAACGAACGGCCGAAGGAAATTCAACCCGGGGAGTGTAAATCTTTGCCCGCCAATTGTGGCCATCGTAAAACCTAGCCCCGGAAGCCCTGCACATATTTTGCCTGAGAAGGGAATAACCTAAAAAGTCACCCTTGATATCCGACTCTTTTTATCGTAAATTGGGGTTTAAGAGGTGAGAAAATTCCGTGAATAACCAGGTGTGCTACTTTCTAGCTACCTTTCGTTCTGTCAACGGTTTCCTCATCTCCGCTATCTCACCACTGAGGAGAGGGATGTTCTCTCTATAACATCTCTCATCTTTCATAAAATCCACATTTCGACAGGAGAGTTTCCTGAAGATCAACTTCAACTAATCTAACTAACAGGTGTCGCTATCGTTTCTAAGACGCTCGGAGTGCTTCCGGACCAAAACACACTTTTGAGGTGATGAAATTGGGAAGGCGCTCGATTTGAAAAAGTCAGGACAGTCCAGTTTGGAGGTCGAACCGGAAGAGAAGGACCAGATAGACCACGTTCTCCTGATGTATTCCGGTGGCCTTGATACTTCAGTTATGTTGACCTGGATTCAGGAACAGTACGAAGCAAAGGTTTCCACTTTTACAGTAGACGTGGGGCAGAGAGAGGCCCATCTGGAAGAAGTGAAGGAGAAGGCCCTCCAGCTTGGGGCGGAGAACGCCTTTGTGATTGACGCGAAGGAACAATTTGCCAATGATTATATCGCCACCAGCATCAAGGCGAACGGTCTATATCAGGATAGCTACCCGCTGAGTACGGCAATCGCCCGACCTCTGATGAGTGAAATCGCCGTGGAGTACGCGAACCGGGAGGACATCACGGCGATCGCTCACGGCAGCACGGGGAAGGGCAACGATCAGGTCAGGTTCGAGGCCTCGATCACGGCCCTGGACGATTCGATGACCGTCCTGGCTCCGGTCAGGAAGTGGGATATGAGTCGGGACCAGGAACTTGCTTACGCGGAAGAGCAGGGAATTCCGATCCCCGTCGACGCCGGTTCCCCCTATTCGATCGACGAAAATCTCTGGGGGCGCAGCGTCGAGTGCGGGCAGCTGGAGGATCCTACCGTGGAGCCCCCGACCGACGTCCACGAGCTGGTTTCACCGGTTGAGGAGACCCCCGACCAGCCCGAGTACGTGGAGCTGGAATTCGAGAGCGGGGTGCCCACCGGGCTGAACGGGACAAACACCGATCTGGTCTCCCTGATCAAGAAGTTGACCTCCCTGGCCGGGACCCACGGGGTGGGACTGATCGACATGGTTGAAGACAGGATCGTGGGGTTAAAATCCCGGGAGATCTACGAGACCCCGGCGGCTTCCGTGATACTCAAAGCCCACCGGGAGCTGGAAAAGTACTGTTCCACCCGGCACGAAAATAGCTTCAAGCCCCACGTGGACAAGAAGTGGGCGGAGATGGTCTATCAGGGACTGGCCTTCGATCCTCTGGTCTCCGACCTGGAAGCCTATATGGATAAGGTAAACGAGAAGGTGGAAGGAAAAGTCCGACTGAAACTCTTCAAGGGTAAGGCCACCGTGGTCGGTCGAAGTTCCGGGAACGGCCTCTACAGTCATTCGCTGGCTACTTACGACGAGGAGAGTACCTTTGATCAATCTTCCTCCAGCGGGTTCATAGATATCTGGAGCCTTCCGACCAGAGTTGGCTTCAAACATAACAGCAGGACCGAGGAATAAGGCATGAAAATCTGGGAACTGGAAGAGGAGGAAAGCACCGACCTGGAGCGACTGGCCGAGGAGTTCACGGCCGGCCCGGACGTGAGTTACGATCAACGCCTCGCCGAGTACGATATTTACGGATCGATAGCCCACGTCTTCGCCCTGGAGGAGCTCGGGCTGGTCAGCCCCGCAGGGGCCGTGGATTTACGAAACGAGTTGAGGAGCCTGCTGGACGAAGAGCTCGATCTGAGCTCGGAGGACGAGGACATCCATACCAGGGTGGAAAGGGAAATCACCCGGTCCCTGGGGGAACCGGGGGAGAAGCTCCACACCGGCCGATCCCGGAACGACCAGGTACTGGTGGACCTCAGGCTCTATACGAAGGATAAGTTGTTCGAGGTGGTCCGGAACCTGCTGAATTTGTCCGCTGCTTTGCTCCGGCTGGCCGAAGGGGAATCGGACACACCCATGGTCGGCTATACCCATACCAGAAAGGCGATGCCCTCCTCGGTGGGCCTCTGGGCCGGGGCTTTCGCCGAAGCACTGCTCGACGA
Source organism: uncultured Thermotogae bacterium (assembly GCA_964481645.1). Classification (GTDB taxonomy): domain Bacteria; phylum Bipolaricaulota; class Bipolaricaulia; order M55B111; family M55B111; genus JAGXLP01. The sequence goes on along the minus strand of CAYZUF010000016.1, from coordinate 7,555 downwards.
TCTCCTCCCGGTGGAATCGGCCTTTAAGCTACTGGACCAGTCACCTCTCGGGGTGGGAGCCGGTTAGGGGGTCCCGGTGAAGCTGAACCGGGAGTTGACCGCGGAGTTGCTGGGGTTCGGGAAGGTTCAGAACAACGCCATCTACGTGATGAATAGCCGGGGAGCGCACGAATTTACCCTGCTCGCCGCCCTGGCGAATGTCCAGCTGGATACCTCCCGGCTGGCTTCGGACCTGATTGCTTTTAGCGACCAACAGTTCGGCTACTTTACCATCCCGGAGCCTTTCACCACCGGTTCCTCGATAATGCCCCAGAAGCGGAATCCGGACGTACTGGAGCTGGTGAGAGGCCGGGCCGCCTCGTTTTCCGGACATCTCTCCGCCCTGTTTGCCCTGCTCCAGGGTTTGAGGTCAGGGTACAGTAGGGACCTGCAGGAGACAAAAGAGAATCTGGTCAAAGGTCTGGACGACTCGGCCGACTCCCTGGCGATACTGGCCCCCCTGATCGACGACCTCGGGGTGGACGAGGAAGCCCTGATTTCGGCCTTTACGAAGGAGGTATTCGCCACCGACGAGGTCTTCGAGCGGGTGAAGGAAGGTCAACCCTTCCGGGAGGCTTACAGGGAGGTCAAGGAGTCTCTATTTTCTGGAGAAGCCGGCCAGTCGGTCGAGAAGAAGCGGGCCAGGGAGGCGATCGGCCTGCGCGATCACCGGGGTGGACCGGGAGATCTTCGTCTGAGCGAGGCGAGAGAAGAGCTGGAGCGAGAACGAGAAAAGTGGAGCAGTCGGGAAGAAGAGTTCCACCGGGCCCTAAAGGAGCTGGCGAAGATGGAAGGTTCGGGGACCGATTCGACCTTTGCCGAAAGGGGTGAGTGAAGGCGGATGAAGAAAGGACTATTGGCGTTAGAGGACGGTACGGTGGTCGAAGGGGAGGGGATCGGTACGGAAGGTGTATCCCAGGGCGAACTAGTCTTTACCACTTCGTTTACCGGTTACCAGGAATCCCTGACCGATCCCTCCTACAAGGGTCAGAATCTCATGTTCACTTATCCGCTGATCGGTAATTACGGGGTGCAGGATCTGAATCCACAGTCGGACGGGATCGCCGCCGAAGGCATGGTGGCCCGGGAGGTTGCCAGAAACCCGGACCACGAAAAATCCCTCCGTTCCCTGGTCGAATACCTGGAGGGCAACGGATCCCGGGGTATCGCGGGAGTCGATACCAGGGAGCTGACTCTAAGGATCAGAAAGCGAGGGACTGTCAAGTCGGCTATTGCCGTCGGTAATTACTCCGAGAAGGAGGTACTGAAACTGGCGCGAGAGCAAGCCCCGATTACCGAGAGGGACCTGATCCCGAAGGTAAGTCCCGGGGGAGTACGGGAGATCGAAAGCGACGGCCCCAGACTGGCGGTGATTGACACGGGGATGAAGCGGAGCATCCTGAAGAATCTCCGTTCGCGCGGATTCGAGCTAGTCGTATTTCCCTTCGACGTCTCTCCCGAAGAAGTCGAGGGGTGGAATCCCGACGGTCTCTTCTTCGTCAACGGTCCGGGAGATCCGAAGAGGGCCGATGCCCCCCAGGCGGTGGCCGAGAATTTTTTCGGTCGGATTCCGATCTTTGGGATATGTTTTGGAGCTCAGATAATCTCCCTGGCTCTGGGGGGAGAGACCTACAAGCTGAAATTTGGTCATCGAGGGGCCAATCAGCCGGTAAAGAATCACGAAACCGAAGTCGTCAATATCACTGCTCAGAACCACGGCTTCGCGATCGAGGAGGATTCGCTGGCCGGAACGGGGCTGACGGTAACCGAAACAAACGCCATCGACGGGACCGTAGAGGCGGTGGAGAGCGCTCAGAACGAGTTATTTGCCGTCCAGTACCATCCGGAGGCTTCTCCCGGTCCCAGGGATAACGAGGAGTCGTTCTTCGATAGAGTCCGGAGAACTATGGGAGGGAGCAATGCCCAAACGAAGTGACGTCGACAAAGTCCTGCTGGTGGGAAGCGGGCCAATTCAGATCGGCCAGGCGGCGGAGTTCGACTACTCCGGTTCCCAGGCCTGTCGGGGGTTGAGGGAGGAGGGAGTTAAGGTGGCACTGGTGAATTCCAATCCGGCGACCATAATGACCGATCCGGAGATGGCCGATTCGGTCTACATCGAACCCCTGACCGCCGACGTGCTAAAAGAGATAATCGAAAAGGAGCGGCCGGACGGAATAGCGGCCGGACTCGGCGGCCAGACGGGGTTGAACCTGACCGCCGAGCTGGACGAGCGCGGGGTGCTCGAAGAGTTCGGGGTCGAGGTCCTGGGCACCCCGGTGGAGACCATTCACGACAGCGAAGACCGGGCCCAGTTCAAGAAGACCATGGAGTCCATCGGAGAGGAGGTCGCGGAAAGCTCTCCGGTACACTCCCCTGCCGAGGCCCGGAGAGCGCTGGAAGAGATCGGCCTCCCCGTCGTGGTTCGTCCAGCCTATACCCTCGGCGGTGCCGGCGGGGGACTGGCAAAGACCGAGGAAGAATTTGAAAGTATCGTCTCCCGGGGATTAAAGCTGTCCCGGATCGACCAGGTCCTGATCGAGGAGAGCGTCGAAGGCTGGAAGGAATTTGAGTACGAGGTCATGAGAGACGCCACGGATACGTGTATCACGGTGGTTAACATGGAGAATATAGATCCCATGGGGATTCACACCGGAGAATCGATGGTTGTTGCCCCTTCCCAGACACTCTCCGATCTGGAGCACCAGGAGCTTCGGTCCGCTGCCATAAAGATTATCCGCGCTCTGGGTATAGAGGGAGGCTGCAATATTCAATTTGCCCTGGATCCGGAGACGGGAGATTACAAGGTGGTGGAGGTCAACCCCAGGGTTTCTCGTTCCTCGGCACTGGCTTCCAAGGCCACGGGATATCCGATAGCCCGAGTTGCGGCCAAGATCGCCATCGGGTTGACCCTCGAGGAGATACCCAACGACGTGACGGAAGAGACCCCCGCCTCCTTCGAGCCCACCGTGGACTACACGGTAGTCAAGATACCTAAGTGGCCCTTCGAGAAGTTTCGGACCGTGGATCGTGAGCTGACCACTCAGATGAAGTCCACGGGAGAGGTGATGGCCATCGGGAGGAACCTGGAAGAAGCTTTCCACAAGGCGGTCCGTTCTCTTGATATCGGTAAGCACGGCCTCGACCCGGGCGATCGGGAGACCTTTCGGTCCCGGGAGGAGATAATCGAGTATTTGACTCGGCCCACGGATAGACGAAAGTTCGCCATATACGACGCCCTGATCGCCGGGATGGGAGTCCGGAAAGTGGCGAATTACTCCCGGATTGACCCCTTCTGGATAAGGAAGATTAAGAGTATCATCCGGACCGAGGAGAAGCTCCGGGACGACTGGCGGGAGGCCCTTCCCGAAGCCAAACTCAAGGGTTTCAGCGACGATCAGGTAGCAGATATCGCGGGAGTCGAAGTGGGATCCGTGGAAGAGGTTAGAGAGGAAAAGACGGAGCTGGATTACAAGATGGTCGATACCTGCGCCGGTGAATTTCAGGCCAAAACTCCCTATTACTACTCGACTTACAAGCGAGACGGGGGGCTGGGGACGGAAGGGTGGGAAAAAGAGTCCGATTCCGGAAGGGAAAAGGTTCTCATTCTCGGGGCCGGCCCGATTCGGATCGGCCAGGGTATCGAGTTCGACTACGGCTGCGTTCACGCCGTGGAGGGACTGGAGGAGGAAGGGGTGGAGACCCTGATGCTGAACAACAACCCGGAGACCGTCTCCACCGACTACGACACCTCGGACAAATTGTTCTTCGATCCCTTGACCCTGGAGGACGTCATGAACGTGATCAAGCGGGAGAACCCGGCCGGGGTCATCGTCCAGTTCGGCGGACAGACCTCGGTAAATCTGGCCCTGGACCTGAAGAGGAAGCTGGAGAGTGAAAAGGAGGTCAAGACCCGGGTTTACGGTACCGATCCGGAGATGATGGACGTAGCCGAGGATAGGGATCGGTTCAGCAGACTCCTGACCGACTTGAAGATTTCCCAGCCCCGGAACGGTATCGCCGAGACGGAGGAAGAAGCTCAACGTCTGGCCCGCGAAATCGGGTTCCCGGTTCTCGTCCGGCCCTCCTACGTTCTGGGAGGACGAAAGATGGAGGTAATCTACAGCCGATCCGAGCTGGACGCTTACCTGGAAGCTTCCCCGGAAGGTAGTCTGGAGGGGGCTCTCCTGATCGATAAGTTTCTGGAAAACAGTACGGAGCTGGACGTCGACGCCGTCTCCGCCGGTGACCAGGTTCTCATTGGGGGAGTTATGGAGCACATAGAACAGGCTGGTATCCACTCCGGCGATTCGGCCTGCGTGGTCCCTCCCCAGTCCGTCACCCCGGAAATCTTGACCCGGGTAGAGCGCTACGTGAAGGAGATAGCTCGATCCCTGAACGCCGTGGGACTGTTGAATATCCAGATGGCGGTGAAGGACGGAGAGATCTACCTTCTGGAAGCAAATCCCCGGTCCAGTAGAACTGTCCCCTATCTGAGTAAGGCGACGGGAATACCCCTGGCAAAACTGGCGGCCAAGGCAATGGTTGGAAAAAAGTTGTCCGAAATGGAGTATCCCCGGAAATCCCGAGGCAACGTGGCCGTAAAGGAAGTCGTCTCCCCTTTCGAGAACCTGCCCGGAGTGGACCCCATACTGGGACCTGAAATGCAGTCAACCGGTGAGGTCATGGGCATCGCGCCCAGTTTCGACGGAGCTTACTACAAAGCTCAGCTTGCCGCAGAGAACGAGCTCCCGAAAACGGGAACGGTTCTGTTGAGCGTCAGGGACGAGGACAAGTCGAAGATCGTTCCTATTGCCAGGGGGCTGGAGGAGGCCGGGTTGAGCTTGCTGGGAACGGAGGGAACCGTCAACTACCTCCGGAAGGAAGGACTGGAGATATCGGAAGTCAAAAAAGTCAGTCAGGGTAGCCCAAACATTCTGGACCGGATAGACGATATCGACCTGATAATTAATACCCCGACCAGAGGGGAGAAACCCCACCGGGACGGGTTCAAGATTCGCCGGGCCGCCGTCGACCTGAAGATTCCTTACATCACCAACCTGAAAGCCGCCCACGCCGCGGTCCGGGCAATAAAGAATTCCAATCAGAAAGAGTTAAAGGTAAAGACTATCCAGGAATATCAGGAGTAAATCGAGAATTAATTTTTCCAGCCCAGGAACGAAAGCAGTTGCTGAAGTCTATGGGGTTGAATAATAGGGAAAGACTCTTTCCGACCTGGAGGTAGTATTAAATGCCCTAAGCTTTTTCGGTTACTTCCTTGTTGATCAAAAATTTGGGTTGCTTCCCTTCTAGTCCGGCAATGAGGTTCTGTGCTGATTCGGTAAACATATTGCTCACCCCTGTCTCAGTATTGCTTGCCAGGTGTGGAGTCAGGATAACCTCCTCGAGATCGAACAATTTGCTATCCGCCGGTGGCGGTTCCTCTTCCAGTACATCCAAAGCGGCTTTAGCGATTTCACCTTCTTGCAGAGCCCATATCAGTGCTTCCTGATCAACTACTTTACCGCGGCTGGTATTTACGAGGATCGCGGATTCTTTCATTTTCTTAAATTCCTCTCGAGCGATCATGTGCCGGGTTTCTTCCCTGAGAGGGACGTTTAACGAAACCAGGTTCGCCTCTTTCAGGGTGGTATCCAGGCTCGCGGACTTTCCACCGACACTTAATATTCTTTCTTCCCCCGCGTAGGGATCGTGAACCATAACTCTCATGTTAAAGCATTCTGAAACTTTTTTTGCCACCAGGTACCCTATTTTACCGAGGCCAACCTGCCCAAGGGTTCCATTCCAGAGTTCAATTCCCCGAAATCTTTCCCATTCCCAGTTCCCTTTTCTGACTTCTCTGTCCGCGGGGACTAAATTATTTGCGCTTGCCAGCATTAACATAATTGTATGTTCAGCTACCGACTCCGCCATCACACCCGGTGTATTGGTAACCATTACCCCGTATTTTGTGGCAGCTTCTACATCGACGTTGTCGTAACCCACTCCAACCCGGGAAACCACCTTAAGTTGATCCGTACGTTGAAAAAACTCCTCGTCGTATGCAAACTGACCATCCGCCAAAACCGCATCAAAATTACCAATTTGATCGAGAACTTCGTCTCGTGTTAGAGAAGTTCCAAGCTTCGTTTCACCGAACTCTTTCAGTTCACGGGCAACTTTTTCAATTGGCTTCACCATGGAAAGTATTCTGAAGTTTTTCTTCTTCATATAAAATCACCTCTGGAACCAAGGAACTTTGTCAGCAGCCGTAGAAAGACCTCCTCCTCGATGCGGGCTTCTTGACTCTCATTCAGGTCGGAGCAAAAAAGTAAAATCTCGGAACTACCTACCCAGGGCTCGGGCCGAGGTAGTTTATTAATAGAAAGAATTAGGCCTTTTCTATACCTTCCCCAGTCCCGGGAATGGGCTGTTGCCCCTGCACCAGCTGGGTAATACTGTCGCTGGTCACTACTCCCAGGACCCGCCGGTCTTCGTCGACCACGGGCAGCGCCGAAATGTTGTATCGACTTATCTTGTCGGTAACCTTTTTGATCGGTTCCTGGGGGAGAGCGGTAATCACGTCCGTGGTCATGATCGGGGCCAGGGTGGTAAAGTCGTTGGCCACCGCGTTGGCTACGTCCCAGGCGGTCAAGATACCGGCCAGCTTATCCTCTCCTTCCACGACGGGGATATGGGTGAAGTCGCTGTCGATAATGGATTTTGAAGCCGATTTGATCGAGGTCTCTTTGTTAATCACGGGGACGGAGGTCTGCATCACGTCCCGGACCAATACCTGAGAGAGGAAGTTGGTTATCATGTGATGTAGCTGGCCGGGTTCGAGGAAGAAGGCGTCGTGGCCGTAGGTGGAATTGATCTCGGAGTAAGTTACTTCTACCTCGTTGGACTCGAGGGCTTTGACGATTTCCTTCGACTGATACGGGGGATAAAGCCAGTCCGAAGTTATGGCCACAACCAGGAATTTTGCCTCCACACTGGAAAAGGGCTCCACGAGCGAGCCCTTTTCCTCGTCGGTCAGGTCGAAGTAGTCTATGGCCTTGGTCAGATAAAGGTAGGAGTTGGCGTCGAAACGCTCCGCGAAGGTCCCTCCTTTGTAGTGGAGGTAGTTTTCGACTTCGAAGTCGATCTCGAAGTCGAAGTTTAATTTTTCCCCCTCCTGAAGCTTCCTCCCGAACTTTTCCTTCATGGATGTATCGCTTAAGTAGGTAATGTGGCCGATCATCCGGGCCAGCCTCAACCCGTCCTTGGGAGCTTCCTTTCCGTAGTAGTTTCCGTCGTTCCACTTCGGGTCGGACATCACCGCCCTTCGGCGTACCTCGTTTAATGCAATCTGTTGCGGTGTGGAGTGACCCGTAGCTCCTATGGGGATCACGAACTTTACCTCGTTGGGACGGGAGATTGCCCACTGAAGGGCCTGCATTCCGCCCAGTGAACCGCCCGCTACGGCGAATAGTTGATCTATCCCCAGATGATCGAGGAGTATTTGCTGGAGAGTGAC
>CAYZUF010000015.1:2981-15479 GCA_964481645.1 uncultured Thermotogae bacterium | reverse complement strand
GTCGCCAAGAGGGCTCAACTTAAACTCGTAGGACCTTACCTCCCCCTCTTGCCTCAAAGATACCTCTTCATCTACTTCTTTTGGCTTCTTCAGATAATCCGAGAGTTCAGAATCCTCCGGGATAAGGTTTTCTACCGGTTCGCCATTGGGCGCTTCGTCCCAACCGAGCAATCTCCGAGCGGCCGGGTTCGTAGATAATAGTAATCCCTCGTTATCCAGAACCAGCATGCCAAGGTCCATTTCCTCCAGCAGCTGGGACTCGGCCACGGGAACGACTCCGAACAGTTTGTAGTGAGAAATTCCCCAGGCGAGCACCAGACCCGTGAAACTAAACGTAAGCGGCGCCGGATCCACTTGACTGGTTAACCCGGTTACATAGGCCAGGTTTCCTGCCAACGGTGCCAGGGTCCCGGCAATGAGTACCCCCGCCTGTTTTTTGTAGACCCGGGGAAGTCCGGCTCCTGCCTGCAACAGCAGGTAAGTTCCGCTCGCAAACAACCCATAGCTGTACACTAAGTCTACGAACGACCAAAAGCCCCGGGTCCGGTCCAGGACGAAAAAATTTAGGTAGCTGTGGAGGGAGATCTCTTCCCACAGGAGACCGTGGAATTGATTGGTCCAGGCTAAAACCGCTGTTAATACGGGAACTAGGAATAACAGGGCGAGGAGCCGGTTATTTCTGAAATCGGGTTGAGTATATCTGAGAACTACAATAAACCATAACGGCGGAACCCAAACTGCTCCCGTCAACTGGACTCTGTCCAAGAGTATTTTCATGGATAGAACCTGGGAACCGAGACCGAAAAGATAACCGATATCCCAGACGGCCATGGCCACAAGAAGGACTGCGGCGGGGACCGTTCCCGGCTTGGGATAAAGCCGCCCCACGTAGAGCGCGGTGAGGAGCAGGATGAAGGCCGATAAACCCAAAAGTGACTGGTATAAAGGTAACATTAGCCTCTCTAATTGGATTAAGTACCATTAGGTACAAATCGCAAAACTTAGGAAATGATACATTAGCGGGAAAAAAATTTAAACATGACCCGGGTTTCCCACCTCCCTCCCCGGTCAGGGTCCCAGGGGGATTTCTACACTTCGGGGAAACCTTCTTAACGAGGCGGTAATCGAGGAGCCGGGATATTTGGCACTTTCCTGTTGACTCAGATTAATGATCTTAATCTCAGGATTAAGATACACAAGGTGTCGCTTGACTTATTTAAGTGATAGTTGTATAATCGACTCAGAAGTTAAATCAGGGAGGTGTTAGAGATGGCTCATAAATTAATAGGCGAGTGTCCGGTCTGTGGCGCGGATATGAAAGTAACGAAGCTGGAATGTTCGCGCTGCAGTACGAAGGTTAGCGGGCAGTTCGACCCGGGCAAGTTCTCCCGGTTGAGCCCGGAACAGCTCCAGTTCGTAGAAGTTTTCATCAAGCTGCGAGGAAATATCAAGGAAGTCGAGGAGGAACTGGGAATCTCTTATCCCACGGTCCGAAAGAAGCTGGATCAGGTAATCGAGTCCCTGGGTTTCCACCCGGAGGAGAGCCCGGAAGACAGCAAAGCCGAGGAAAGAACTGAAGTCCTGGAGGCCCTGGAGGCCGGAGAAGTTGATTTTGACGAAGCGAAGCAGAGACTAAAAAACCTTTAAGGAGGGTTCCAAATGAGCGAAGAACGGAAGAAGATCTTGGAGATGCTGGACGACGGGAAGATCAGCGTGGAAGAAGCCGAAGAACTGCTGTCCACGGTGGAAGATACCGCGGAGGCCGGCTCGGGTGAGTCTACCCTGGTAGAAAGCTCAGAAGAAGCCAGTGCTCTCCGGATTATCGTGGTCGAGGACGGAGCGGAAGAGGTCAATATTTCCATCCCCATCCAGCTGGTAAAGATGCTGGAAAACCTCATTCCCGTCAAAGCAAAGGACAAACTCGCCGACAAGGGTATTAGTATAAAGAAGTTGATCCAACAAATCGAAAAAGGATCCTTTGACGGCAAGCTGGTGGATATAAAAGACGGAAAAAGTCACGTCGAGATCAAGCTGGTGAAGTAGAACCGGTTATATGCTAGAACCTCTAAAAATCGAGACTTCCTGAACTTATGGCTGGGTCAATTGATCTCCCGGATCGGTGATGGAATCCACGAGATCGCTCATGCCTGGATTTTACTGGAGCTGACCGGCTCCGCTCTTTCCATGGGCGCTACTCTTGCCGTAAGTGTCACGCCCAATTTACCAAAAGTTGCGGAGAAAGCCCCGTACCTTGGGTGCAAAGTTATTGACCCTCAACGGGCAGATATCGGGTAATCTCCGAATTCCCTCAGGGCCTCCAGCATGGCCAGGTAGTTATCCGGATCCACGTCGTGGTGGATGGTGTTAGAGGATGAAAGAACGTATCCTCCGCCGGGAGCGGCCTTTGAAATACATTCTCGAACGGACCGCCGCACTTCCTCCTTCGTTCCATGAACCAGCAATTGGGAGCAGTCGATATTTCCCACCAGAGCTATTCGATCACCGTACTCCCGTTTTATCTCGCCTATCTCCATTCCGGCCATTGGCTCCAGCGGGCAGAGGGCGTCAATTCCGGCCTCCACGAACTGATCCAGCAGAGGGCGGACATCCCCGTCGGAGTGCTTGAGGAATAAAAGATCGTGCCGGTGGGTTGCGTCCACGATCCGTTTTAACCCGGGATAGAAGAACTCCCGAAATTGCTCAGGGGACATCAGGGGACCCGCCTTGTAGGCGTAATCGTCCCCGGAACAGACGAAATCAGCGCCAAGCTGGGCGGCGTTCTTGATCAATCCGACGTTATATTCGACCACCACGTCTATGAGGTCTTTTATGAAACGCGGTTGCCGGTACAGATCCAGAAAAAACTCGTCCATTCCTCCCCGGAGAAACCAGGAATATTCGAAGGCGTCGTGGACACAGACCGAGACCGCCTTCCGGTCGCCGAAGAAGGACTTCATCATCTTCAGGGTGTTCCAGCGGTCGCTCCTCCCGGGATCCGGAGCATTCAGTTCTTCCAGGTCTGCTTCCTCCTTCACCGGCCCCTCCAGCGGAAACTTCTCGCCTCGCCCTCCTACCTTGAACTTGATCCCCCATTCGTCCGCTACGACCTCTTTGCTCACTTTTTCGTAATCCATGGCTTCAAAGGCGGTTACTCCTTCGATATTCAGCTTATCGGCCAGGACCATGTAGCTGTAAAGGTCACCGATAGCCCGGGCGTCCTCCTGTAGAATGCTTCGGATTACGGGCTGGTTGATGGCCAGTTCCCATGTAGGCACCGCGTCCGGTTCTCCCCCGGAGAGAGCAGTAAGCAATCTTTCTCTCTGATTCACGGGTTCACCTCCCAGTTAACGAGGAAGGAAAGCGTGGCTTCTTAACCCTTTTGCAAACACCTGTCGGCCCAACCCCGGTCCACCGTCGGGAGCTCGCCTGTAATGGGCTGATCTTGACCCTTCTGGGCCGGATGGGGAAAACTCTTACTCCACCGAAGTCATCCGGTTCCGGGAGAAGAAGAGTACCCCGACAAAGAATAGAAGCACGGTCAAAGCCACCAGCAGAAGCAGATGGACCGCTATTTCGTCGATTCCGCCACCGTAGGCCAACAGAATTCTCAGCGATTCGGCGGCGTGGGTCCAGGGCAGGATATCGTAGAGCTTGAAGTTAAAGCCCAGCACCTGCCCCAGGCTCAGTTCGGGAATAGGGAAGAAGGCACCGACGATAAAGCTCACCGGCACCGCTATCAGGGTTCCCAGGTTCGTTGCGTGTTGTTCGTTTTCGGCGAACCCGGCTACCAGCAAACCCAGAGCCACCGAAGCAACTCCGGCTATCACCGCGACCAGGATGGCCCAAAGCAGGGAAAAAACCCCGCCGACCCAGTTGAATCCGATAAGGAGGGCCACCGCGAAGAGGATTAAGACCTGGACTACGGTCAGCACGCTCCACGGGATCAGGGTTCCCAACAGCAGGTCGAATGAACTCATCCTGGATAGCTTCAGCCTCTCCAGAGTTCCGTCGTCGACTTCCCCGGCCAGGGTCCCGGCCACACCGATCGCACTCATCAATAAGGCAAACACGAAAATGCCGGGGGCCTGGTAGTCGAAGGTGGACATGCTCTCCGAGCCGGATATGCTGACCGTCTCCGTGGTCACGAACTGCCTACGTCTCGTGCTTTCTGCCTCGAAGTAAGTACTGGTCCGCTCCCGGGCCCGGCGGAGGACCTCTTCCTTAAATTGGCTGATTATCCCCACCAGAATTCCGCGAACCCGTCCGAAAGCCGAATATCCGGGATCCCCTTTGATCTCGATGGTGGAGGTAACCGATTCTGCTTCCGGTAGCGACCGATCCGAGGGAAGGTTTTCGGTCATCCCCTCCCCGATTTCTGGAGGCGGAGTCCCGCCGGAGCCAGTGATAACCATTTCTCCAACCCGGCCGGTCACTTCTCTCCGAACGGCGTCCTTTATGAGCTCCTTGATCGAGCCGGAAAAGTTTCCCGGTATAGTTAACAGACAAGCGACATCCCTGTCCTTCAGCAGCTCTTCCGCTCTCTCCGGCTCCACCCGCTCCACCTTGAACAGGGATACTTTGCTATCCTCGAACTCGAGTTCCTCCATGGCCTCTATCAGCTCGTCCCCGAAATTGCGTTGGGAGGGATCTCCGTTCGGAGAGGATAACTGAGCTCCCCGGTCGTTGTTGATCACCGCCACCCTGTAGGGGTTATTACCACTCTCTCCGCCGCTGAAGGCGAACCCGAAGACGAACATGAAAATCGCCGGAAAGGCCAGAAGCAAAGCCAGACCTTTTCTATCCCGGAATATCTCCTTCAGTCCCTTTATTGCCACGTGATAGAATTTCAAGTTCTCAATCCCCTCCCGGTCAGGTGAATGAAGACGTCTTCCAGGGTGTTCGTTCTGCTCACGCTTACGTCCGAGATTTCGTATCCCGCATTCTCCAGTCTTCCCGTAAAGGATCCCATCTTCCCTACCGCGTCCAGGGCCCGGATTACCAGTTTACCCTCCACAAGATTGGTCTCCATTACCCCGTCCATCGAATCCACCTCGGCCAGCGCGTCCCGGCTCCCTTCCTGGTTCACGAGTTCGATCTTTATGGTGTCACCTTCGCCAATACTCCTCTTCAGCTCTTCCGGAGTATCGAGGACCAGGAGCTCGCCCCGGTCGATTATGGCTACCCGGTCGCTCAATCTCTCCGCCTCCTCCATCAGGTGGGTGGTGAGAATGATGGTCTTATCCTGATCTTCTCGTAGGGAGTTGATATAGTCCCAGAGGGAATACCTCGATTGAGGATCCAGCCCGGCAGAGGGCTCGTCCAGAACGACGATCTCCGGCTCGTGAACGAGGCTCATGCCCAGGTTGAGTCGCCTCTTCATTCCGCCCGAGAGCTCCGAGGTTGGACTCTCCCTCTTGTCAACTAATTCCAGCTCGTCCAGCAGACGGTCTACCTTTTGGTCCAGTATACTGGAGGGCACGTCGAACATTTTACCCATGAAGTAAATATTCTCGTAGGGAGTAAGTTTCTCCCAGAGGACGATCTCCTGGGGGCAGATTCCAACGTGCCCCCCGTCGGCCCCGGTTCGGGAGCCGAGCACGGTGACTCCTCCCTCCGTCGGCTTCAGGAGACCAACCATCATCCTAATTGCGGTAGTTTTGCCGGCCCCGTTTGGCCCCAGGAAGCCGAATATTTCTCCTTCTTTGACCTTCAAGGTAAGACCGTCGACGGCGGTAAAGTCGCCAAAACTTTTGGTTAGATCTTCGGTTTCAATTACGTAGGTAGGATCGGTCAATGCTCTCACCCCGTGGCCAGCTATCTCCGGAATTTAAGGGGAGTACTTAGTATCCGGGTTGATTTAAACTTTAATCGGCCCCGAGCGAGAAAACAATCGTCCCTTTCCCCGATTCAAACCAGGGGGTTGCCTTGGGCACTCTCGTCTAATTGTGGTAGCGCAAAGCGGCAAGGGCTCCACCGCCCACGATTGGGCCGGGATCGGCTGAGGTCCTTCCTGCGACGATGTTTGACGGAGACTGGCAACTAGTATACAATGATTTTGTTATTGACTGGACGGTTGCCCAACTAAATTCAGGAGTGTCACCAAGTTCCCCCGGTTCGAACCGGGGCCATTTCGCTCCCGGGAAGAGGGGATCCGATCAATTAGCGCCAGTCTCCTCGGATGTCGGTCATCCCGGGTCTCGAAGCGCAAAGCTTGAAGGCCGGTGAGAAGGAGTGTCGGGTGTAGGTTAGCCCCACTTAGCCGACGTTACGGATGATGGAGTCGGATAGTTTTGGAGCCGAACGGGTTTTAACACTTTAAGGGTGGAGGTGAGAACGTGCACGTAAAGGAAGCTATACTCAGACGTCGTTCCGTCCGGTCCTACAGGGAGGAGGGTATCCCTCGGGACCTCCTCGAAGAAATTATGGATTCAGTCCGAATGGCCCCTTCCGCCAACAATCGTCAGGATTGGCAGTTTGTCCTAGCGGAGAGACCGGAAGTGAAGGAAAGGTTGGCCCGGGCCGCCGGCGGCCAGGATTTTCTCAAGGACGCGGCGGTGGTGGTTGCCGGGGTTGCCCTCCAGCCGGAGACCATGTCATGCGAAGTCAACGCCGGGACCGTGGACCTGGCGATTGCCCTCGACCACCTGACCCTTCGCGCTGCCGAAGAAGGACTGGGAACCTGCTGGATCGGGGCATTTGACCAGGAAGAGGCTAAGGAGATCATCTCAGCGCCCGAGGAGTCCAAGATCATTGCATTGATGCCGCTGGGCTATCCCACTTATGACCTGACAAAGGAGTCAAAGCGGAGAAAGGAACTGGAAGAAATCATAACCTATAATGCCTTCGGGTGACCCATGACTTCACTGACGGAATTACAGGACGACGAAAAGTTGACCAGGTTAAAGGATATTCTGAGGGATTACGGCTCCCTCCTGGTCGCTTTCTCCGGAGGAGTGGACAGCAGTTTTCTCTTAAAGGCCGCCGTCGATTTTCTCGGTGTACGGAAGGTAATGGCCGTGACCCGCTTGGGACCGATCTTTCCGGACCGCGAAACCGAAGAGGCACGGAAGTTAGCTCGGGAGATCGATGCCGACTGGCGGGTAATCGAAAGCGATAATCTAGAGGACGAATCGTTCCGCTCCAACCCTCACGACCGTTGCTACTACTGCAAACGTGCTCTCTTTGAAACCCTAAGATCGATCGCCGAGGAAGGGGATATCGCCGAGGTCGCCGACGGCAGTATTCGAGACGACAGATCGGGCCATCGCCCCGGGAGGCGTGCCGGAGCGGAGCTGGGTATCAAGAGGCCGCTGGAAGAGGCTGGTCTGACCAAGGAAGAAGTGAGGGAGTTGAGCAAGAAGGCCGGGCTTCCCACCTGGAATAACCCGTCCAACACCTGCCTGGCCACCCGGATTCCCTTCGGGGCGGAAATTACCGAAGATAAACTGGAACAGATCAACCGGGCGGAGAATGCTCTGCGGGAACTCGGGTTTTCGAACTTCCGGGTCCGCCATCACGGAGATCTAGCTCGGCTTGAACTTTTACCGGATGACCTCCGGGCAGGGTTCGGAAAGAGAACGGAGATAGTGAATCGGTTAAAGGCGGAAGGCTACAACTACGTAGCGCTCGACCTGGAAGGATATCGGGAAGGAAGCTTATCCGAAACGGTGGATTGATGGTCTTATTTCCTTAGTTTAAGAGGAGTTTGAATGAATACTGAAAAGTTGAAAGAGCTACTGACCAATTTACGGAAGGGGAAAATCTCCACGGAAGAAGCCCTAGGTGAACTGGAGTCCCTTCCTTTCAAAGATCTGGGTCATACCAAGGTCGACAGTCATAGATCCCTTCGTCGAGGCGCCCCGGAAGCTATTTACTGTGAGGGAAAGACCGAAGCCCAGATCGTGGAGATAATTGAGGAGATGGTCCCTGAAGACGACGTCCTGGCTACTCGAGTCGAGGAAGGAGTGCTTGATCGGATCGGGGAGAGATACAACCGGGCCCGGACCTATCCGGAGTCGAACCTCGCCTATATCGGGGAGTTTCCGGATGAATCAATCGGTGAAATTTCGGTGGTGACCGCAGGCACCTCCGACATACCCGTAGCCAGGGTCAGTGAGATTACGGCCCGATCCATGGGAATGGAGGTAGCTACGGCCTTTGACGTGGGTGTCTCCGGCCTGCATCGCGTACTCAGCATTCGCGATACCCTGGTCCAGTCCGAGATGGTGATCGTGGTTGCCGGCATGGAAGGCGCCCTCCCCAGCGTGGTCGCCGGGCTGGTCGATACCCCGGTAATTGCCGTTCCCACAGCCGTAGGCTACGGAGCCAGCCTGGACGGGCTTTCACCTTTGTTGACCATGTTGAACTCCTGTGCCCCGGGTATCACCGTGGTCAACATCGACGACGGCTACGGGGCGGGCTATTTCGCGGCAGCCACTGTTAAGAAGATAAAAGGGGAAGGAAGAGACGTGGATAGGGGGAAAAGATGAGCAACGAGCAAGAAGAGACTCTCCTGTTCCTGGAACCCTTCTCCGGAATAAGCGGGGACATGTTTCTGGCCAGTCTGCTCGACTTGGGACTGGATAGGGAGTGGCTGGAGGAGAGGATCAACTCTCTTCTGCCGGGAAGCACAAACCTCAAGATCTGGGAGAGCCAGCGAGGGGAAATTTCCGGCACCAGATTCGCTCTGGAGACGGGAGGAGAGGAGGAAACGAGACATCTGACCGACCTCCTTGACTTGGTGGAGTCCTCACAGCTGGGGGAACCGATCAAAGAAAAAAGCAAAGAAATGTTTATCCTCCTAGCGGAAGTCGAAGCTGGCGTACACGGCGTCAGTCGGGAGGAGATCCACTTTCACGAGGTGGGAGCGCTGGATTCCATCGCCGACGTGGTCGGGGCAGCAGCCGCAATCTGGAAACTGAGCCCCGACTCTGTCTACTCCGATCCCGTAAACGTGGGGACGGGGAGGGTTTCTACCGCCCACGGGGAACTACCTCTTCCCGCCCCGGCCACCGCCGACCTTCTTCGCAGGGGAGGAGTCCCCACTTACTCCACCGGGGTTGAGGAGGAGCTTACCACCCCTACCGGTGCCCTCATCCTGGCCTCGTTCGTAGATTTTTTCGAGCGCCCCTCCATGACAGTAGAGAGTATCGGGCGTGGCCTCGGCTCCAGGCAGATAGGAGCAGGGGCCAACTACCTCCGTGCTTCCCTGGGGCGCCGTACTACAGTAGAGGAAGGCGGTAGCAAAGGAGAAAAGGCGCACGAAATTATGATCGAGACCAATATAGACGACATGAATCCGGAGCTCTTCCCGGTGGTCGAGGATAAGTTGCTGGAAGCCGGAGCCCTGGACGTATTCAAAACTCCGATTCAGATGAAAAAAAATCGACCGGGGGTCAGGCTGACCGTCATCTGTTCGGAAAGGAAGAAAAAAGAGTTGTCCGAACTAATATTCAGGGAGACCTCGACTCTGGGGCTGAGGGTCCAGAAGCTGGATCGGGAAAAGCTGGAGCGGGAGATCAGGACGGTGGAAACCGACCTGGGTTCGGTAAGGATAAAGATCGGTTACCTGGACGGTGACCCGGTCACTCTATCCCCGGAATTCGATTCCTGCCATAACCTGGCCGAGGAGACCGGAAGGTCGGTAAAGGAGGTTATCCGAAAAGGATTGTCCGCCGCCTCGGAGGAATTTGACCTGAAAGCTTAACGAAACTATCTTCCTCCTTCTACCCCCGGTTACCCTGGAACGCAGGCGTCAATCGTACCTAGTCGGATTCAAAAAGTTCCAGGTACTCCCCATACCCCCTCTCTTCCAGTTCGGTCACGGGGATGAACTCAAGGGCCGCCGAGTTGATGCAATAACGTCTGCCGGTTGGTTTCGGGCCGTCGTCAAATACGTGTCCGAGGTGAGAGTCGGCGTATCTGCTCCGTACCTCGGTGCGTACGGTTCCGGAGCTAGTATCCTTTGCCTCCCGGATGAGGGAAGGTTCCAGCGGCCGGGTAAAGCTCGGCCAGCCCGAACCGGATTCAAACTTGTTCGTGGAACTAAACAGTGGCTCCCCCGAGACCACGTCCACGTAAATTCCTTCTTCTTCGTTATCCCAGTACTCGTTGTGAAAGGCGGGTTCGGTCCCCTTTTCCTGAGTGACATTGTACTGGAGATCCGTAAGCTCCCGTCGTAGCTCTTCCTGGCTTGGCTTCTCGAATTCCTCGTACTTTTCGTCACCCTCGGGGCCGTCCTCTTCCTCCGCCCAGACTTGCTCGATAAATCCCTCTCGACCGGAGAGTTCCTTGTAGGATTCGTAGTGAACCGGGTTCTTCTGGTAGTAGTCCTGGTGGTACCGTTCCGCGGGATAAAACTCCTCGGCCGGTAGTATCTCAGTGGCAATCGGTTCGTCGAACTTCCCGGAGGATTCTAGTTTCCCTCTGGATCTCTCGGCCGTCTTTTTCTGCTCTTCCCCGTGGTAAAAGATTGCTGTTTCGTATTGTGGTCCCCGATCCGCAAATTGGCCACCCCGGTCCGTGGGGTCTATGTGTCTCCAGTAAACGTCCAGAATTTCGGCGAACGATATCTTCTCGGGGTCGTAATAGATTTCTACTGCTTCGTAATGTCCGGTCTCGCCTGAAGAGACCTCTTCGTAGCTCGGATCCTCCATTTCTCCCCCGGTATAGCCGGCTATTACTTCCTCCACTCCGTCCAGGGTGATGAAGGGGGGTTCCATACACCAGAAACATCCTCCAGCCAGGGTCGCTCTGCTAAGCTCTTCCCGGTTTAGTTCCTCATTTATCATATCGGATTTCACCTTCCTGTGTGCCGTGGCTGTACTCGCTCCTCTCCCGGAGAACCTGGCTCCGGGTGATCCCAGTGTCAACAAAATAATTATAACTGCCATACCGATTAAAGTCGATTTTGCGTACATCGTTCCTCCATAAAGTTTTCTAACTAGATCGGAGTCCTCCTTAAGACTCCTTTCTATTTATACGTGCCCCGCCCCGAGTTTTCCACGGTCGTCGAAGACTATCTCCTACACTTATCCCCTCCAATTCTTGAAAGAGAGGGAGCTGACGCTATCATTACAGGGGTTACGGGGAGGAGGATATGCACGATATTAATTTACAGGATGGAGATATACTGGCAAAACAAAAGGAACTGGCAGAGAAAAACGAGGATAAGCTCGCGCTGCACGGGGTCAAGGCGATCAACGTGATGGGAGCAATTGGAAGCGGGAAGACCGCCCTGATTGAGGCCATACATCAGAGAATAAAGGGTGAGGTCAGTGTTGGAGCCGTTGCTGGAGACGTAGCGGGGACCGACGATTACGATCGGTTTCAGGCGGCCGGTATGGTCGCCTATAACTTGAATACGCATTCGGATTGTCACCTCGATGCCCACCTGGTGGATCACTCCCTGGAGAACATGCCGCTGGATTCGCTTGACTTCCTCTTCGTGGAGAATGTGGGCAACCTGGTCTGCCCCGCCGATTTCCCGCTGGGCACCGATAAAGAGATGGTGGTGATATCCGTTACCGAAGGCGAAGACATGGTACGAAAACACCCGAAGATCTTCTCCCAATCCGACCTGGTAGTAATTAACAAAGTAGATCTTGCCGATGCCATCGGCGTGGATCCGGAAAAGCCGCGCGAAGATTACTACGAGATCAACCCAGAGGGAAAAGCCGTATTCACGGTCGCCACGGGAGATCGGGGTATCGACGAGCTGATATCCGCCCTGGAACTCGGGAAGGAATAAGCTTTCGGGACCGGTCATGCACGAGTACTCCCTGGCAAAAGAGCTTATCACCACCCTGCTTGAGCAGGTCGACGAAGAGAAGCTGCAGTATACTACCGAGGTTCACCTGGAGATAGGGGAACTGAAGGTGGTATCCAAAGAAGGGTTATCCCAGGCCTTCAAGCTCGTCACTGAGGATACCGCCCTGGACGGTGCCGAGCTGAAATACGAGGACGTTCCTCTGCTGGCCAGGTGTGAGGACTGCGGTTTCGAAGGAGCGGTCGAGTACAGGGATGACTTCTCCCTCCACTTTTCCGTCCCCGTTCTCTCCTGCCCCAAGTGTGGGGGTTCCGTGGAAGTAGTTAAAGGGGACGAACTGGCCGTCAGGAGACTAACCGTCCAGGAGCCGGACTCGGATGACTGATACCAGAGCTTACCGAATAAGGATAAACGGAGTGGTTCAGGCCGTCGGTTTCCGGCCGTTCGTCTACAGGAGGGCGGTCAGCCATGAACTGACCGGATGGGTCAAGAACCTGGGTGATGCGGGGGTAGAAACTTTCGTTCAGGGTCAGCAACCGGAACTTGAGGGTTTTCTCCAGGACCTGGAGAACGAAAACCCGCCACTGGCTCGGGTGGACGACATAGAGGTCGAATCCACGGAGAAGGATGAATCCCTGGAGGATTTTACGATAAAAAGGTCCTCATCGGGGTCGCAGGGCTCGGGCACCATTCCTCCGGACATCGCCACCTGTGAAGATTGTCTCGCTGAC